>NZ_JBXVPZ010000255.1:0-13695 GCF_057961495.1 Streptomyces sp. P5F9
CCCCAACCCAGGCCGAGCCACCCGCACAACCCCCCTGAACACCGCCGTCCCATCCACAGCGAACGTCCACTGAACCCGAGTCCCACTCCCGGCAGGGCTCAGCCGCCACTCCTCAGCCATCGCACGGGCGCCCGGCGCGTTGGTGACGTCGACCCGATACGCATACACCTCCGCCGGCTTCGCCGCGATCACCGTCTCGCGAAAGTACCCGCCACCCGTGAGCCGGACGTCACGCCCGGCCCCGTCGTCGACGGACCGCGCACTGGAGACGGCCGAGAACCACTCCGCCCACCCCGGCACATCGTCGTTAAGGGCGTGGAAGACCGCGTCCGGCGCCGCTGACATCTCCCGCGTGAAGACCAGCCGTACCGGAGCGGTGTCGATGAAGTCGAGCCCGACGGGACGCAGTTGGTTGGCCATGGACGTGAACCCCCTTGACATTTAAGGGAAGTCGACCGGGGTGGGCGACGTCACGATAGCTGGCGGTCCGTCAGATGTCTGCCCCGTCATCGACTTCGCCCGCCACCACGAGCCGTAGATGCTCGGAGATGTCGGCGCGCGCCTCCGCCGGCAACCCCGCGTCCGTCACGAGCGTGTCGACCTGTTCCAGCGCGGCGAACGAACTCAGGCCCACCGTCCCCCACTTGGTGTGGTCGGCGACGACCACGACCCGCCGCGCGGACTGCACGAGCCGGCGGTTGGTCTCGGCCTCCGCGAGGTTCGGGGTCGACAGGCCGGCCTCGATCGATATGCCGTGCACGCCGAGGAACAGCATGTCGAAGTGGAGCGCGGCGATCGCCTGGTCGGCCACGGGGCCCACCAACGAGTCGGAGGGGGTGCGGACTCCGCCGGTCAGCACGACCGTCGCCGCGCCCTGCCGCTGCCCCGAGGTCCGCTGCGCCGCGTGGAACACGTCAGCCACCCGCACCGAGTTGGTGACCACGGTGAGGTCGGGGACCTCAAGCAGGTGATGCGCGAGCGCGTACGTCGTCGTACCGCCCGAGAGCGCGATCGCGGTACCCGGCGCCACCAACTCCGCGGCCGCCCGGGCGATGTCCTCCTTGGCGGTCAGCTCCAGGCCCGACTTCGCCTCGAAGCCCGGCTCGTGCGTGCTCGCCTCGACGACCGGGACCGCTCCGCCGTGCACCTTCTCCAGGACGCCCTGGCGGGCCAGCGCGTCGAGATCGCGGCGCACGGTCATGTCCGACACGCCGAGCTTGCGGGTCAGTTCGTTGACACGGACGCCACCGCGGCGCCGGACCTCGTCGAGGATCAGGGCGCGCCGCTGCTCCGCGAGGAGGTTCTGATTCTCACTCACGTACGCTCCGGTCCTTTCGCCGCAACCCGTCAGACTGCCCGCACGACCGCCCCGACCAGGACATTTTCCCCGGCGGCGGTGCGCGGACGCCCCAATCCTCGCACGCCCCCGCAAGCACCGCGCCACCGCCTGTCCCGACGCGCACATGTCATTCGGTCATCATCACTCGCTCGCGTGTCACACGGATCGGGGAGATTCGGTGACGGGGCGTGTGCGACGCGCCGGAAAGGACGATCCTGGTGTGCACACGGACACAGACAGACAGTGCGTCACGGGGGATGTGCGAACAGTGGAGCGTGTACAGGAACACGCCGTCACGAGCGAGGCGAAGACGCTTGCCGGACGGCCCGAACAGACCGAACCCGCCCTGGAACTCCTGGTCCACGGAGTCGGCGGCACCACACCCGAGGAGATGCTCGGCGATCCACGCACGGTGCGGATCACCGGGGACGAAACCGCGGCCGTCTTCCGGCCCGCCGCCGACGTGGACGCCGAGTCCCTCCCCGCCGACCAGCGCACCGGACCGATCCGTGAGGCCTACGTCTGGTGCAACCTCACCTCCGGCAACGGCACGCGCGCGTTGTGGCTGTTGCTGCTGCCGTTCATGGTCGTCAACCTCGCGCACTGGATGCGCCCCACCGCCCGCGACCGGAAACGGACGGTGCGTTTCTACGGCCTGCTGGTGCGGCTCGCGGGACTGACCCTGACCGTGCTGCTTGTCGCGGCCGCCTGCGAGGTCGCCCTCGACCTCGCCGCCTGGCAGTGCGCCGGCACGCGCGCGTGCGCCGAACGGCACACGTGGCTGGGCTTCCTGTCGCCCACGATGTCCCACGACAGCTGGTGGAGCCGCCCCGGCCGCCGCCTCGCGCTCGCCGCCCTGGTGCCGACCGCGCTCACCGTCCTCCTCTGGTACCTCTCGCGCCGCACCTGGAGCGAGTACGAGTCCCAGCAGCCGATACCCCGCAGAGCGGAACCCGACGACGAGCCCGACCACAGCTCCCTGGGCCGCCCCGGCTTCTGGTACGGCCGCCGCCTGGTCGCCCGACTGCGCGCCGCCCACACGGCGGCCGGCCTCCTCACGGTCGCCGCGGCCGTCACCGTCTCGGCGGCCCACTTCGACCGAGGGCCCGACGGTTCCGACCCACTGGCCCGCCTCGGCGGACTCCTGGAGACCGCACTCGCCGGCCTCGCGTTCGTCGTGGTCTACGTAGTGTGCCGTCGGGGCCGCAGCGAGAACCGCCTCGACCAGGCCCTCGACCGCCGTCTCGTACGCCGCCTGCCGCTCGGCGCACTCCTGCTGCTCGCCCTCGCCCTGCTCTACGCCGGCTGGTCGCGCCCGGGATGGCAGTCCTCCGGGCGGCTGCCGGGCGACACGACGTTCGGCGGAATCGCCCTGGCCCAGGGCCTGTTGGTGATCGCCCTCGCCGTCGTCGCCCATCTCCTGCACCGCACCCACCCCGATCCGCGCTCGGCGATGCGGGGCCTCGGCGGACCAGCCGTCGCGATGCTCGCCTGCGCCCTGGGCGGCGTGATGTCCGGCGGGGTCTCGCAGCGGGTCTCCGACTGGCTGGACGGCACCGGCACATCCATCGCCGGCCCGCCCGTCCTGCTCACCTGGCAGGCCTCGGTGATCCCGACACTGCTCGTCATCGTCCTCGTCCTCTGCGCCGGAATCGGCCACCGCACCTGGCGGCTGCGCCGTAGCGAACTGGCCGCGGTGGCGCGCGACTACCCGGGCGGGCGGAAGGACCGGGCGCGCACCGCGAAGATCGCGAGCACGCGCGCGATGGCCGCGCTCACCGACCGCGGACCTCTCCTTGTCGCCGTCATCTCCACCGCGACCCTGCTCCTGGGCGCCGGTGCGCTCGTCGGCGCCTTCACCACCGACAGGACACCGGAACGCGCCAGCGAGGACGGCCACGCCTTCGTGCACGGCGTCGCCCAGACCTCGCAGGGCCTCGGCTCCTGGCTGATCGGGCTCGGCTTCATACTCTTCGTCACCTGGGGCAGGCGCGCCTACAAGGACGCCTCCGCGCGGCGCACGATCGGCATCCTGTGGGACGTCGGCACCTTCTGGCCGCGCGCCGCCCACCCCTTCGCCCCGCCCTGCTACGCCGAGCGCGCGGTCCCCGACCTGACCTGGCGGATGGCCACCTGGACCCGCGCCACCGGCGGCCGCCTCGTCATCTCCGGCCACTCCCAGGGCAGCGTCCTCGCCGCCGCCGCGGCCTGGCAACTCAAGCCCGCCCAGCGCAAACGCGTAGCCCTGCTCACCTACGGCTCACCCCTGGAGCGCCTCTACGGCCGCTGGTTCCCGGCCCACTTCGGACCGGCCGCGCTGACCCGGCTGCACCGCGAGGTCGACTGCTGGCGCAATCTGTACCGCCTCACCGACCCCATCGGCGGCCCGGTGCGCGTGTCCGGCGACCGCGGCCCCGAGGTCGACCACGAACCACCCCTCAAGGACCCACTGGAGTACGGCCGTACGGCACGGCATCCGCTGCCCGCGCCGATCCTCGGCCACTCCGACTACCAGGCCGACCCGGCGTTCGCCGAGGAACGCGAGCGGCTGCTGGCCCGGCTGCGGCCCGAGGTGCCGCCTCAGGGCAGCTCGGGCAGGTCCTCCGCGTAGAGCAGGGTCAGGTCGTCCGTGCTCGGCTCCTCGAACTGGGCGACCCGGCTCGCGTGCCGCTCCACCATCGCCTCGAAGGTCTGCCGCGCGGTACGGCCGTTGCCGAACGCGGCGCCCTTCGGGATCGCCGTGAAGTACTTCGTCAGCCCTTCGGAGGCGCCCTCGGCCAGCCGGTACTCGTGCTCCTCGGCCTGCTGCTCGACGATCCTGAGCAGTTCCTCGGGGTTGTAGTCGCTGAAGGTGATGGTCCGTGAGAAACGGGACGCCACACCGGGGTTGACGGACAGGAACCGCTCCATCTCCGCCGTGTAGCCCGCGACGATCACCACGACCGCGTCGCGGTGGTCCTCCATCAGCTTCACCAGCGTGTCGATGGCTTCTTTACCGAAGTCGCGTCCCGAGTCCTCCGGAGAGAGGGCGTACGCCTCGTCGATGAACAGGACTCCGCCGCGCGCCTTGTCGAAGGCCTCCTGGGTGCGGATCGCGGTGGAGCCGATGTGCTCGCCGACCAGGTCGACGCGGGACACCTCGACGAGATGCCCCTTCTCCAGGACTCCGAGGGAGGCGAGGATCTCGCCGTAGAGCCGGGCGACCGTCGTCTTGCCGGTGCCGGGGGAGCCGGTGAAGACCAAGTGCCGTTTGACGGAGGCCGCCTTGAGGCCGGCCTGCTGGCGGCGGCGGCCCACCTCGATCATGTCGGTGAGGGCGCGCACCTCGCGCTTGACGCTGTCCAGGCCGACGAGCGCGTCGAGTTCACCGAGGACGGCCTTGGAGGAACGGGACTCCTTCTCCGGGTCCGTCGCGGTGACCAGCGGGTCCTGCTCGGCCGTACGCTGAGTGGGGATCGCGCCCAGCACGCTGGTCGACTGGCTCGCCGTCTCCACGGCTGTCTCGTGAGCGGTGGGCGGCTTGAGGCCGCTCTCGTCGCTGGTGCAGTCCTCGACGACGGGTCCCGTGCCGGGCGCCGCGTCCGGTCCGGCGTCCGCGAACTCGTAGCCGCCGCGCGCGCACCGCTCCGTACGGCACTTCTTGAGCGTCGTACGACAGCCGTCGATCACATGGAAGCCGTAGCCGCCGCTGCCCGTCACACGGCAGCCGAGGAAGGCGCCCCGGCCGCCCGCGGAGACGTAGAAGCCCGCCTCGGCGGGGGAGTCGACCGTGCAGCGCTCGATGGTGGGGTCGGCGCCCTTGGTGACGATCACGCCGGTCTGGGTGGCGTCCATGGTGCAGTTGTTCAGGGTGCCGCCGCTGCCGTGGTCGCGGAACCACGCGCCCGTGGCCGCGTCCCGGATCCGGCAGTCGTCGAGCTGCGCGGTGGCACCGTCGCTCACCGACACGGCGGTATTGCGCACTTGGGAGATGTCGCTGTCGACGACGTCCGCGCGTGAGCCGCGGTCGAGCACGAACAGCGCGTCCGGTACGTCGTGCACCCGGCAGGAGTCGAGAACCGCGGTCGCGCCGTCACTGACCCACACCGCCGGGTAGTCGCCGGTGCTGTCGAAGATCTCGCACTGGTTGGCGTCCACGCGTGTGCCCGGGTCCCACACCGACAGGCCGTTGCGCCCGAACTGACGCACCGTCGTCCGGGTCAGCGTCAGCACCGAACGGGAACGCAGATCCACCGCGTTCTCCGGGATGTCGTGGATGCGGCAGTCGGCCAGCGTCAGCACCGCGTCGGTGTCGAGCGTGACGCCGTCCGCGGTCGTACGGTGCACATCGCAGTCGGTGAGGTGCGCGGTGGCCCGGCCGGTGATCTGGACGCCGCTGCCCCGCGTCTCGTAGACCTCACAACCCACCGCCTCCAGCGCGGAGTTCTCGCCCGTCGCGGACAGACCCACCCCCGAGGCGTGGTGGATGCGGCAGCGCTCCAGGCGCGGGTGGCCGCCGCCGCGGACCGCGACGCCCGCCTGGCCCGCCGAGACGACCTCGCACTCCTCGAACACCCCGCCACCGCCGTCGAGTACGGCGATCCCGATGCCGGCCGGGTTGTCGACCGTGCAGCGCCGCACGGTGGGGCGGGCGCCGCCGCGGACCTCGATGCCGGACGCGGACCGCGTGACGATCCGAAGGTCCGTCAACTCCGGTGCGCCGTCCTCGACAAGGAGGGCGGGCGCGGCCGAGTCCTGGCCCTCGACATGCAGGTCCTGGACGATCGCCGACGCCCGGACGGTCAACGGCACACCGTCCAGGGGCGCGATGCGGACCGAGCCGGGCGAACCCTCGGGGCCGCGCAGGGTCACCGACCGCTGCACGACGAGGTTCTCCCGGTAGGTGCCGGGAGCGACGGTGAGGACGTCTCCCTCGGCCGCGGCCTCCAGGGCGGCGGCGAGCGACGCGTACTCACCTGTGCGGCGCCGCCACCGCGATGTACCGGTGTGCGTCACCTGGACCGTGCCCTGTGCCATGGCGCTGCTGTGCCCCCACCTCGTGGTACGCGGGTTGATGCCGAAGCCTTCGCCGGTCCACCGTAGCGTGCGTGCGGGCGGTGGGTTGACCAGAGCCGGAAGGCTGTCAGCTGCCGGTGCCGGTCCGGCCCCAGTCCGGGCCCGCCCGCTCCCACGCCCGGTCCCAACGGGCGTACCTGCGGCGGACCATGCGCCACAGCACGAACCGTCTGCCGCTGTCGACGAGCCCGGCGGTCAGCAGTGCCGCGCCGAGCCCGGCGAGCACGGCGTGCGTCGTCGCCGTTGCCGAGTCCAGCGGGCGGGCCACTATGTGCCCCTGCTGGTCCGTCCAGAGCCTGAAGTGGTCGCCCGCGTGTGGAGTGTTGAGGCTCGCCATGACCGCGCCGTGGTGGGCGGTGCCGTCCGGGGCGGTCCAGTCGGCGAGGACCTTGCTGCGGATGTCCCGCGCGGTGGACGAGTCGGGGTCGGGGTCGAGCTCGGCCCCCTTCAGCTTCTTGACCACCGTCGCCGTCACGACGTGCCGGACCGCGCGCTGCTCCCGCACCGACCGCTGCAGGCTGTCCTGCGCGACCGCGCCGACGAGCGAACCGATGACGGGCGCGGCGACCAGGACCAGCAGCAGGACCACGAGGGCCAGCCAGGCCTCGACCAGATCGGTCGCGCGACGCAGTGGATTGCGCCGCCAGCGCCACAGACCCCTGATTGCTCCCACCGTCCCGCACCCCCTTCCCGCTCCGTGATAACTCCAGGCGTGGCCGTTCACCCAAGAGCCCCGGCAAAGAGAGAGCGAAATCACCTCTCACCGGGCCTCTCATGAACTTCTCACGGGATCTCAACGACCGGGCCCACGGGGAGGGTTCCCGCCTCACGCGCTCTTCGGCGGAACCTCGTGCGCTGTCGGCGGATCTCCGCCTACGCGAGGATCCGGACCGGATCGCCGACGCGGATCGTGCCGGTCGACCGGGGCACCAGGTTCTGCCCGAAGACGAGCCTGCCGCCGATACGACGGTGCCGGGCCAGGGTGCGCAGGGGTTCCTTGCCGCGCTCGGCGGTGCCCTGGTCGGTGGTGGTCACGACGCAGCGCCCGCACTTCTTCGCGACCCGGAAGGCGACCTCGCCGATCGTGACGCCCGACCAGTCGTCCTCGGCCCAGGCGGCGGTGCCGGCGACGACGACATTGGGCCGGAACCGGTTCATGGGCAGCGGGCTCTCGTCCGGGTGATCCCCTTGCGCGACAAGGGAGTTGAGGGCGTCGAGGGAGGCCTCGGAGGTCAGCAGCAGCGGATAGCCGTCGGCGAAACTGACGGTCTCACCGGGAAGCGCGTGGTCCGGGTCGACGGGCCTGCGGGTGGCGGGATCGTCCATGTGGACAAGACGTACGGCGAAGCCCAGATAGTCGCTGCACCAGATGCGCGCGGTGTCCGGCCCCGGCACCGCATCGACCTTGGTACCGAAGATCTCCGTCGCCACGGTGGTGACCGGCTCCGGAACGGGCACGGTCAGCGGGTCGTGACCGGGCGCCGACAGACGAATGCCGCCGCCGGGCAGAAGCTCGGCGGCGGCCAGTGCGAGACGCGGGTGCTCGCGTTGCGTGACGACCTTTCCCCCGTCGTCGATCAGCGCCCAGCGTCGGTCCCCGGCCAGTCCCCAAGGCTCCACGGGAGCCTCCCGGGGCGAGAAGCCCCGGAGCGCCTTGACCGGATGAACGTGGATCGACCGCAGCTCCGCATTCCCCATCGCTCCATCGTGCCAGGTGGCACCGACAACGCAGGGTGCGGATCAGTAACCGCGGTACTGCTGGTTGTTGTTGTACGGGTCCTGCTGGTACGGCGCCGGGGCCGGGCGGGGAGCCGCCGGACGCATCGCCTCGTAGCCGGCCGGAGCCGCCATCGGGCGAGGCTGCTGTTGCTGCTGCCCGGGGTAACCGCGCGGCGGGGCCTGCTGCGGGATGTAGGCGCCGGGCGCCTGCTGCAGCGGGGCGGGCTGCTGTGCCTGCGGATAGCCGTAGTTCTGCGAGGGACCCGCCGGCAGAGCGGGCAGTGCCGACGGCAGCGCCGGCAGGTTGCTCCCCGGCATGTCGTAGGCGGCGGGGACCCGGATCGGGGCGATCTGCGGGGTACCCCGCTCGGCCACGAGGGAGTCGTAGATCGGGGTGTCCGGGAAGGAGGCGGAGTAGTAGCCGCCGCCATAAGTGGAGCGGGGGGAGGTCATGGCACATAAGTTAAGCCCACGATGTGCTGGTTGGGGAGACCGATTAGAGGGTTGTTTTCCGTGTCGGGGGTGGCACGGGATCCCCAATGCGAGCGAACTTGTCAAAAAAGGGCATCGACCTGTGTTCGGATCGGGTAAAAGCCTAGTTCCCGGCGGGTTACCAGCGGTTGGCCAACGGTGTTGACGCGCTCCTGATGGGCGTTCGCCGCCCCGGGGAATAGGTTGTGCGGGTAGACACCCGATGGGCTGCCGGGGCGTGTCCTGGCACGGCGACACGTGATTGGGGGGCAGACATGTCGATGCCGAAAGGATCGAATGTTCCGGTGCCGACGACGGCACTGCGCGTCGAATTGGGCTGGCGGTCCGGACCCGGCGTCCCGGACGCGGACGCCTCGGCGCTGCTGCTGGTCGACGGGAAGGTCCGTTCCGACGGTGACTTCGTGTTCTACAACCAGCCGGCGCACTCCTCCGGCGCGGTCCGCCACGAGGGCAAGGGCAACGCGGGCGGGAAGGTGACCGACAGCCTGCTCGTCGACCTCGCGCACGTGGAGCCCGCCGTCGACCGCGTCGTCCTCGCCGCCTCCGCCGACGGCGGAACGTTCGGCCGGGTCCCCGACCTGTACATCGAGGTCCGGGACGCCGTGCAGAACACGGCGGTCGCCCGCTTCGACAGCACGGGCGCGACGGTCGAGACCGCCTTCGTGCTGGGCGAGTTCTACCGCCGCCAGGGCGCCTGGAAGTTCCGGGCCGTCGGCCAGGGCTACGACAGTGGACTCGAAGGCCTGGCGACCGACTTCGGCATCACCGTGGACGAGCCCCGGCAGGCGGCACCGGCCGCGACCATGCCACCGCCGGCCGGACCGGCGGTGACCATGCCCCCGCCCGCCGGGCCGCCCGTGAACCTGCCGCCTCCGGTCCAGCCGCCCGTGACCATGCCTCCTCCGGTCGCGCCTCCGGTGAGCCCGGTCCCTTCGGCGGCCCCCGTGCGGCTCTCCAAGGTGACGCTCACCAAGGCGGCCCCCTCGGTCTCCCTGACCAAGCAGGGCGGCACCTCGGGTGCCATGCGCGTGAACCTCAACTGGGAGGTGCGCAAGCAGTTCTCGGGCTGGGGCAGCAAGCGCGGCCGCGCGGTCGCGATGCACGCGGACCTCGACCTCGACCTGTGTGCCCTGTACGAACTCGCCGACGGCCGCAAGGGCGTCGTCCAGGCCCTCGGCAACGCGTACGGCTCCCTGCAGCGGCCCCCGTACATCCACCTCGACGGCGACGACCGCACCGGCGCGTCGGCGAGCGGCGAGAACCTCACCGTGAACCTCGACCACATCAAGGACTTCCGGCGCATCCTCGTCTTCGTGACCATCTACGAAGGGGCCCGTTCCTTCGCGGACCTGCACGCCACGGTCACCCTCCAGCCACAGCACGGCGCCGCGATCGACTTCTCGCTCGACGAGTGCACGGTGCCCTCCACGGTGTGCGCGCTCGCCCTGATCACCAACACCGGGGGCGATCTCGTCGTCCAGCGCGAGGTCCGCTACCTCGTCCCCGACCGCGGGGTGAGCCCGCAGCGGACCGTCGACCGCGTCTACGGGTGGGGCATGAACTGGACCCCAGGTCGCAAGTGAGCGCTCACCTCTCGTCGCCGACGACGGCGTCCGGACGCGCGTACGTGCGGCCCTTCCAGGCCGCACCGCGTCCCCTGTAGTGCTGCACCGCGGAATCGACGGTCATCAGGAGGTACAGAAACGCGGTGAACGGCAACAGGGGAGCGAGCCACAGCGGCTGCCCGTAGTAGCGGAGCATCGGGACGTACGTCCCCGTCATCACCAGCCACGCGAGACCGCCGAGGACCGCAGTCGCAGCACTCCCGGCAGCCAGACCGGTGAACACGGACACAGGCGGCACGAGATACACCAGCGCCAGCCCGAGGACGGTACCCAGGAGGAGCAGCGGGTTGTGCCGCAGTTGCGCGTAGGCGCTGCGCGAGACCATCCGCCACAGGTCGTGCAGCCGCGGATACGGGCGCACGCTGTCCACCCGTTCGGCGAGCCCCAGCCAGATGTGGCCCCCGCCGCCCTTGACGGCAC
Source organism: Streptomyces sp. P5F9 (assembly GCF_057961495.1). Classification (NCBI taxonomy): domain Bacteria; kingdom Bacillati; phylum Actinomycetota; class Actinomycetes; order Kitasatosporales; family Streptomycetaceae; genus Streptomyces; species Streptomyces sp. P5F9. The sequence continues at coordinate 10,651 of NZ_JBXVPZ010000255.1, forward strand.
GCGCGAGCGCCACGTCGTCGATCACCGCCTGCCGGATCGCGTCCGGCATCCGCGCCCGTTCGGCGGCGTCGGTGCGCAACAGGACACAGCCGCCCGCCGCGGCCGCGGTCCGCGCTGAGCGCTTGCCGATCCGGCGGAACGGATACAGCTGCGCGAAGAAGTAGACGAACGCCGGCACCACGAGCCGCTCCCACAGGCTCTCCACGCGCAGCCGGGCCATCAGCGACACGGCGTCGAACCCGCCGGTACGGGCCGCCGCCACCAACTCCCGCAGGCTGTCCGGGGCATGCGCGATGTCCGCGTCCGTCAGCAGCAGGTACTCGGGCCCACGCGCGCGTGCCAGACCGATGCCGTGCCGTACGGCCCACAGCTTGCCCGTCCAGCCCGCGGGCGGTTCACCGGGGGAGTCCACGGTCAGCGGCAGCCCACCGTGCCGGGCCGCCAGCTCGCGGGCCAGCTCCCCGGTGCCGTCCGAACTGCCGTCGTCGACAAGGAAGATCTCCGCCCGCCCGGGATAGTCCTGGGCGAGGAGCGACGGCAGACTCTCGGGCAGTACGGCGGCCTCGTCGCGGGCCGGGACGACCACGCACACCGACGGCCAGTCGTCCGGGTCGGTACGGGCCGGGAGTCTGATGTCGGTGCGCCAGAAGAAGCCCTGGCAGAGCAGCAGCCACAGCCAGGCGGCGAGTGATCCGGCGGCGATCCACACGATGGCGCTCACGGGCGCAGTCTGCCCCACGGCAGCGGATCCACAGAGGCCATCGTCTATCGTGGCCGGGTGAAGATCGCGCTGATGGACTCCGGAATCGGCCTTCTGGCGGCCACCGCTGCGGTACGGCGCGTGCGCCCCGACGCGGATCTCGTGCTCTCCCTGGACCCCGAGGGGATGCCCTGGGGACCGCGGACGCCGGAGGACGTCGCCCAGCGCGCGCTGGCCGTTGCCGAGGCCGCCGCAGCTCACCGGCCCGACGCCCTGATCATCGGCTGCAACACCGCGACGGTGCACGCCCTGACGGTCCTGCGTGAGCACCTGGAGCCCGGCATCCCGGTCATCGGCACCGTTCCGGCGATCAAGCCGGCCGCCGCCGGTGGCACACCCTTCGCCATCTGGGCGACGCCCGCCACCACCGGCAGCCCTTACCAGCGCGGCCTCATCAAGGACTTCGCCGACGGCGTGCGGGTCACCGAGATCCCGTGCTGGGGACTGGCGGAGGCCGTGGAGCACGGGGACGAGCCGGCCATCGACACCGCCGTCGCCGCGGCCGCCGAGCTGACCCCCGACGATGTAACGACCGTCGTCCTGGGCTGCACCCATTACGAACTGGTCGCCGAACGCATCCGCGCCGCTGTGCAGCGCCCGGACCGCCCGCCGCTCGTCCTGTATGGCTCCGCCGATGCGGTGGCCGCCCAGGCGCTGCGCCGGATCGGTGAAAAACCCGCCCCCGAGGCGCTGCCCGACGGCACCGTGACGGCGCTCCTGAACGGCCGCGAGGGCGCACTGCCCGCCGCCGCGTCGGTCTACGCCGAAGGCCGACTCCTGCGGGCGGTCTCACCCGCCCACTGCGTACCGGCGACGGACCGGACTCTGTGCGTCCGCCGTGTCGCCGCACAAAACGGTCACCCTCCGCAACGACGTACCCGCGCAGCGAAACCTGAGTAGTCTCGTAGGCATGAGGGACCACCCCCGCGACGAAACCTTCCCGCAGAGCGAGATCTGGACCGGACGCGCCACCAACCGGTTCCAGTGGCTGCTGGCGCTCGCCGGTGCCGCCTGCATGGCGCTCGGCATCGAGCTGGCCGTGGATTCCACCTGGACGTCCGGCATCGCCCCGCTCGTCATGTCCGTCGTCGGGTGCATCGCGGCCGGACTGCTCATGCTGTTCGGCACGCTGGCCTTCGTGCACGTCGGCCTGAAGGTGGACAGGGAGTGCCTCGAAGTGCGCTGCGGCCACATCGGTGTGCCGCGCCGCCGTATCCCTCTCGCGAGCGTCGCGGGCGCCGAGTTCGCCCCGCACGTCACCCCGCGCCAGTGGGGCGGCTGGGGCTACCGCTGGCGGCCCGAGAAGGGCACCGCGGTTGTCGTACGGCGTGGTGAGGGCATCGTCCTGCGGCTGTGGGACGGGCACACGTTCACGATCACCGTGGACAACGCGGAGGCGGCCGTACGGATCATCACGGACCGGCTGGCGCCGCCCAAGCCCGGCGCGGCGCTCTGACGCGTTCCCCGTCCGTCAGGGGGCCGGTCGGTCGCCACGCGCGTGTGCGTCCGGCGCGGTGCGTGGGGCGTCGTCGGCGATCGGGTGGGCCGTGGCCAGCCCGGCCAGGAAGCCCGCGCCGACCGACACCGAGGTGAAGCTCAGCGCGTTGCCGACCGCGGCGACGATCGCGAGCCCCGTCAGCGCGCCGCCCGCGGTCAGCGCGATCGGGGTGGAGCGCGTGGTGCGCCACAGCGCGTGGAGCACCCAGCCGTACGCCGCCGCCAAGAGGAGCACGCCGACGACTCCTTGTTCGGCCGCGAGCTGAAGCGGCGCGGAGTGCGGTTTGCCGTCCGGGAGCAGCACCTCGGCCGCCGTGCTGCTCAGCTCCCCGAAGCGTCCGGGGCCCACCCCCAGGGCGGAATCCTGATGCGCCATGTGCAGGGCGTCCTGCCACAGCTGGACCCGGTGCGGGGTCAACTGGCCCTCCAGGGACGAGGTCAGCCCGTCCGGGAGGATGTTTCCGGCGACCGCCCAGGTCGCGCCGGCCACCAGCGCCGTGGCCAGGCCCAGGCCCGCGATGCCGAGACCGCGGTGCCGCATCCGGCCGGCGGCGAGCGAGCACAGCAGCACCGCCGTGCACAGGGCGAATCCCGTGACCGAGCCCAGAACGGCCGCGGCGACCGTGATCCCGGCCGCCAGCAGCCGCAGCGCGAGCCGCAGAGCCGGTGCCGAGGCGGCCCAGGCGGAGCAGCACGCGGAACCCGCGGCCAGGGTCAGCAGGGCCGCGGTCGCACCGGCGTGACCGAGCGGAACGGCGAACTGGGGGCCCGGGGCGAGACGCGGTTCG
>NZ_JBXVPZ010000256.1:0-13640 GCF_057961495.1 Streptomyces sp. P5F9
CACCACGCCCCCCACTCCGTACTCGGCGCCCACCCGGTCCCCGGCGGAGTCGCCTTCCGCGTGTTCCGGCCGTTCGCCCTCGGGGTCACAGTCGTGGCAGGTCAGTTGAAGGCCGAGTTGCATGATGACGGGGAAGGGTTCTTCTCGGGGTTGCTGCCGTTGCAGGGTGTGCCGGAGTATCGGCTCGCCGTGGCCTATGACGGCACCGAGCAGGAGGTCGAGGACGCGTACCGGTTCCTCCCCGCGCTCGGTGATCTGGATCTCCACCTGATCGGTGAGGGCCGGCACGAGGAGTTGTGGCAGGCGCTCGGGGCGCGGACGATGACGCATCAGGGGGTCGCCGGCACCCGGTTCACCGTGTGGGCGCCGGACGCGCAGGGCGTACGCCTCGCCGGTACCTTCAACTTCTGGGACGGGACGGGCGCCCCGCTGCGCTCACTCGGCGGCACCGGTGTCTGGGAACTGTTCATGCCGGGCATCGGCGAGGGCGAGCTGTACAAGTTCGAGATCACCCGGCCCGACGGGTCGAAGACGATGCGCGCCGACCCGATGGCCCGCCGCACCGAGGTCCCGCCCGCCACGTCCTCGATCGTGCACGCCTCGCACTACGAGTGGAACGACGCGGAGTGGCTCGCCCAGCGCGCCGAACTCCCCGCCCACAAGGCCCCCCTCTCCGTCTACGAACTCCATCTTGCCTCCTGGCGACCGGGTTTGACCTACCGTCAGCTGGCCGAGCAACTCCCCGCCTACGTCAAGGACTTGGGCTTCACCCACGTCGAGATGATGCCGGTCGCCGAGCACCCGTACGGCGGCTCGTGGGGCTACCAGGTCACCGGCTTCTACGCCCCGACCGCCCGCCTCGGCACCCCCGACGACTTCAAGTTCCTGGTCGACGCCCTGCACCAGGCCGGTATCGGCGTCCTCATGGACTGGGTCCCGGCCCACTTCCCGCGCGACGACTGGGCGTTGGCCGAGTTCGACGGCCGCCCCCTGTACGAGCACGAGGACCCGCTCCGTGCCGCGCACCCCGACTGGGGCACCCTGGAGTTTGACTTCGGCCGCCGTGAAGTGCGCAACTTCCTTGTGGCGAACGCCGTCTACTGGTGCGAGGAGTTCCACATCGACGGCCTGCGCGTGGACGCGGTCGCCTCGATGCTCTACCTCGACTACTCACGCGAACCGGGCCAGTGGACCCCGAACGAGCACGGCGGCCGGGAGAACCTCGACGCGGTCGCCTTCCTCCAGGAGATGAACGCGACCGTCTATCGGCGGGTGCCCGGTGTTGTGACGATCGCCGAGGAATCCACCGCCTGGGACGGTGTCACGCGCGCCACGCACCACATCGGACCCGGCGGATTCGGCGGTCTGGGCTTCGGGTTGAAGTGGAACATGGGCTGGATGCACGACTCGCTCGACTACATGTCGCACGAGCCCGTCCACCGCAAGCACCACCACGGCGAGATGACGTTCTCCATGGTCTACGCGTACAGCGAGAACTACGTCCTCCCCATCTCCCACGACGAAGTAGTCCACGGCAAGCGGTCGTTGGTGTCCAAGATGCCCGGCGACTGGTGGCAGCAACGCGCCAACCTCCGCGCCTACCTCGCCTTCATGTGGGCCCACCCCGGCAAGCAACTCCTCTTCATGGGCCAGGAGTTCGCCCAGGGCGCGGAGTGGTCCGAGACCCACGGCCCCGACTGGTGGCTCCTGGACCCCGGCTACAGCGCCGAGGCGGACCACCGAGGCGTACGCGACCTCGTCCGCGACCTCAACACGGTCTACCGCCACACCCCCGCCCTCTGGCAACTGGACACGGACCCGTCCGGCTTCCAGTGGATCACCGGCGACGCCGCCGAGGACAACGTCTTCGCCTTCCTCCGCTACGACACCGACGGCTCTCCCCTCCTGGCCGTCAGCAACCTCTCCCCCGTAGTCCGCCACGACTACCGCCTGGGCACCCCCGACGACATCCCCGCCTGGCACGAGACCCTCAACACCGACACGGCCCTCTACGGCGGCAGCGGCATCACCAACCCGGACCCCATCAAGCCCGAACCCCAACCGTGGCACGGCCGCCCGGCAAGCATCCGAGTGACCTTGCCGCCGTTGGCGACGGTCTGGCTGCGCCCAGCCTGACAGCCCCGACTTCACAACACCGGGCACTGTCAGCCCGTCCGGCGTTTGAGGACGAGGCCCGTTCAGGGCCGATGGGGGTCTGGGGGCGCAGCCCCCAGGACGCCCACACCAACACCGCCCACCGTCACACCGCCCCCGCTTCCGCTTCCGCTTCCGCCAAGCTCAGCGGCAGCGACCCCGTGTGCACCACCCCCAACCGCTGCGTCGCCCGCGTCAACGCCACATACAAATCACTCGTCCCGTACCGCCCCGGCTCGACAACCAACACCGAGTCGAACTCCAGCCCCTTCGCCTGCCGAGGATCGAGCAGAACGACACTCCGCGTCAGATCCGGCTCCGCGCCGGCCGTCACCCCGTCCAGCCGCGCGGCCAGCCTCCGATGCAGATCACGAGGCGCGATGACCGCCAAGCGCCCCTCGGCAGGGGTGAGTTCACCCACGGCCTTGGCAACAGCCCCCGGCAGATCGTCAGTGGCCCGCACCCAAGGCCGCACGCCAGTGGCCCGCACCGAACTCGGCGGCTCGAAGCCAGGATTCTCCGCGCGGACGACCGCCGCCGCGAGGTCCATGATCTCGGCGGGGGTGCGGTAGTTGACGCCTAGCCGGGTGTGGTCGTAGCGGTCCTCGACGTACGGGGCGAGGATCTCCGACCAGGAGCCCACACCCGCCGCTTCCGCCGTCTGGGCCGGGTCTCCGACCAGAGTCATCGACCGCGTGGGACTCCGCCGCATCAGCAACCGCCAGGCCATCGGGGAGAGTTCCTGCGCCTCGTCGACGATGATGTGCCCGAACGCCCAGGTCCGGTCGGCCGCCGCGCGCTCGGCGGCGCTGCGGTGGTCCTCCTCCTCGTGGCGCTCCGCGAAGCGTTCCGCGTCGATGATGTCGTGCGCGGAGAGCACCTCGGAGCCCTCGGGGTCGCCCTCCTCCTTGTCCTCGAACTCGAACGTCCGGGACGCGAAGGACACGTCCAACACGCCCTGCGCGAACGACACTTGCTCCTCCCGTTCCCGCTGGGCCCGGGCCTGCCGCACCCGGTCGTCCCGCCCGAGGAGCTCCGCGGCCTCGTCGAGCAGCGGTACGTCCGCCACGGTCCACTCGCGGGTCACCGGGCGGCGGATGGCGTCCGCGTCGTCGTCGGAGACGTAGCCCACGGGGTCGGCGAGGAAGTCCGCGACGAGGTACTGCGGGGTCAGGCGCGGCCACAACTGGTCGATGGCGGCCCAGACTTCGGGGTTCTCGGCGAGGTCGTCGCGGATCTGGGTGATGTCGCTGGGGTCGAGGAGGTTACCGCCGTCGAAGGGGTCGGTGCCGATGCGTTCGGCGAAGAGTTCGGTGAGCGTGTTGAGGATGTGGCCCTCGAAGTGCTCGCGGGCGGCGTTGTGCGGGAGGCCGGCCTCGCGGGTGCGGTCGCGGGCCACGCGGACGAGGCCGTCGTCGAGCATCAGGATCTCGCGGTCGTGCTCGATCGCGATCACCGGGTCGGGCAGCGACTGCCAGTCGCGTACGACGGCGGCGAGGACGTCGGCCATGTCGGCGCGGCCCTTCACCGCGGCGGCGGCCCGGCTGTCGTTGGCCGTGGCCTTCACGCCGGGGAACAGCTCGCCGACGGTGGCGAGGAGTACGCCGGTCTCGCCGAGGGAGGGCAGCACCTCGCCGATGTAGCCGAGGAACGCGGGGTTCGGGCCGACGATCAGGACCGCGCGCCTGGCGAGCAACTCCCGGTATTCGTAGAGGAGATACGCGGCCCGGTGCAGCGCGACGGCGGTCTTGCCGGTGCCGGGGCCGCCCTCGACGACGAGCACCCCGCGGTAGGGCGCGCGGATGATCTCGTCCTGTTCGGCCTGGATGGTCTGCACGATGTCGCTCATCCGGCCGGTGCGCGCGGAGTTGAGCGCGGCGAGCAGGACGGCGTCGCCGCTCGGGTCCTCGTGGCCGGTGCGGGTGGCGTCGCCGAGGTCGAGGATCTCGTCGTGCAGGGCGGTGACGCGGCGCCCGTCGGTGGTGAGGTGCCGGCGGCGGCGCAGGTCCATCGGGGTGTGGCCGGTGGCCAGGTAGAAGGGGCGGGCGACGTCGGCCCGCCAGTCGATCAGGATCGGCGTGCGGTCGGCGTCGTCGGAGCGGATGCCGATGCGGCCGATGTGGTGGGTGGTGCCGGAGGTCAGATCGATCCGGCCGAAGCAGAGCGAGCCTTCCACGGCGTTCAGCGCGGCGAGCAGCCCCGAGCGCTCGGCGACCAGGATGTCCCGCTCCAGCCGGGCCTGCCTGGGCGTGTTGCTCTGCCCGAGCGCGTCCGTGACGGAGTCCTCGGTGGCGTCGCGCAGCGCGTCCACGCGCGCGTACAGACCGTCGATGAATTCCTGCTCACCGTGAATTTCATCGCTGTTTGACAATTCCACTCCCGGACATATATACTGTGCTCACTAAGCCTCTTCGCGACCCAATTCCCGTGAAGTCGCGAACCATTGAATATACGCAAAGAAATCCCCCGAGCGCAATTGCTCGGGGGATTTCTTTGCGTATCGGGCGGGATCACAGCACGTCGGAGAGCTCCTCCAGCAGCCGGCGCTTGGGCCGGGCCCCCACCATGGCCTTCACCGGCTCGCCGCCCTGGAAGACCATGAACGTGGGCATCGAGAGTACCTTGTAGGCGTTCGTGGTCTCCGGATTCTGGTCCACGTTCAACTGCACCACCTTGAGGCGGTCGGCCTCCTCGGTGGCGAGGGCGCGCAGTACCGGCGCCATCTGCCGGCACGGGGGACACCAGTCCGCCGTGAACTCCACCAGCACCGGCAACTCGGCCCCGATCACCTCCGCCGCGAAATTCCCGTCCGTCACATCCATCACGTGGGTCACGTCGATCACAGTTCCTGCCCTCCCAGTTCGCACAACGGTGGTGGCTCCTCGACGGTCGCCAGCCGCACCCCGATCTCCGCCCGGACCGCCTGCAACTCCCCGATCAGGGAATCCAGTTCGGCCAGCTTCCGCCGGTAGACGGCGACCGAGGCCGGGCACGAGTCGCCCTCCGGGTGCCCGGCCCGCAGGCACTCCACGAAGGGCCGCGTCTCCTCCAGGTCGAACCCGAAGTCCTGCAAGGTCCTGATCTGCCGGAGCAGCTTCAGATCACCCTCGTCGTACGTCCGGTACCCGTTGCCGCCCCGCCGCGCGGGCAGCAGCCCCCGCGCCTCGTAGTACCGCAGGGCCCGCGTCGTGGTCCCGGCCCGCGCGGCCAGCTCGCCGATTCGCATGCCTACGACGGTAATCCTTGACGTCGGCGTCAGGGCAACAGCGGTTTGCGCTCCACCGGGGAGGTCAGCACGATCGACGTCGTGGTGCGCCCGAGCGCGGAGACCGCTTCGAGGACCTCCTCCAGGTGGACGGTGTCCCGGACGGCGGCCTTGAGGATCCAGCAGTCCTCGCCGACGACATGGTGCACCTCGGTGATCTCGGGCCGCTCGATCAGCTCCAGGGTCCTGGGGTGCTTCAGGGTGTAGCCGCCATGCGGGTCGACCCGGATGAACGCCTGGATGCCGTAGCCGAGCCGGCCCGGGACGACATGGGCGCCGTAGCCGCTGATCACGCCCGCGGTCTGCCGGTCCACCGCGTCGAAGGCCACCGGTGTTTCGGCGGCGGTGGCTCGCGGATGCCGTGGTTCTTTCGGTACGGCGGCCGGAACTCCCATGTCTCCCCCTTCAGATCCCGCGGATACGCCCGAAGAATTATGGTCATGGAAAACGCACGGGACGTCCTGGTCATCGGCGGCAGCCGCTACTTCGGCAAGCGGCTGATCGCGCGGCTGCTGGCCGCCGGGGACCCGGTCACGGTCCTCAACAGGGGTTCGTCGGCGCCGCCCGCCGGAGCCGTTCACCTGACCGCCGACCGTGACGACGAGGACGCGCTGCGCGCCGCTCTCGGCCCGCGCACCTTCGACGTCGTCGTCGACCAGGTCTGCTTCACCCCGCGCCAGGCGGTGATCGCCCGCCGCGTCTTCACCGGCCGCACCCGCCGCTATGTGATGACGTCGACGGTCGAGGTGTACGAGCACGAGGACTCGCCGACGCCCGTGAGCGAGACGGCCGTAGATCCGCTCGCGGTGGTCGTCGACCTCGAACTCCCCTGGGACGACCCGGAGTTCCTCGACACGCACTACGGCGAGGGCAAGCGGCAGGCGGAGGCGGTGTTCGCGGCGGCCGGACCGGAGTTGCCTTACACGGCGGTCCGTGTGGCCCATGTCCTGGGCGGTGGCGACGACTTCACCGGCCGCCTGGCCCACTACTCCGACCGTATCCGCACCGGCGAGCCGATCGCCGTCCCCCGCACCAACCACCCGGCGACCTACATCCACGTCGACGAGATCGCCGACTTCCTCTTCTGGACGGCGGGCCAGGACTTCACGGGCCCGGTCAACCCGGCCTCCCCCGACCCGCTGACCACGGAGGAACTGTGCGCGGCGCTCGCCGCCCAACTCCCGTGCCACGCGGCTCGGTTACACCTTCACTCGGGCCCGGGAGTGGCTGCCGAGGGTGGTGCGGTAGCCGAGGACGACACCCCGAGGAGCCGGCGCGTCAACTGGTCGTGGTCGGAGAGGAGTTCGTCGAGGTCCAGGCCGGTGCCGTAGAGGTCGAGGAGGCGGGCGCGGCCGTGGGCGTCCGGGAGGGGGATCTCCACGGCCAGGTCGACGCGGCCGGGGCGTTGGGCGAGGGCCGGTTCGAGGAGGTCGGCGCGGTTGGTGGTGAGGAGGAAGGCCACGTCGGCGTCGTCGCCGAGGCCGTCCATCTCGTTCAGGATCTGGAAGAGCAGGGGCTGTTCGCCGCTGCCGTGGTCGCGGGCCTCGGCGATCAGGTCGCAGTCCTCCAGGACGACGAGCGCGGGCTGGAGCATGCGGGCCAGGGCGCAGGCGGGGCCGATCGCCTCGATGCCCGTGCCGGACAGGACGACGACCGTGAACTGCGGGAGGTGGGACAGGAGATAGCGGATCGTGTGGGTCTTGCCGGTGCCGGGCGGGCCGTAGAGGAGGAGGCCGCGGCGCATGTGCTGGCCGGCGGCGCGGAGTTGCTCGCGGCGGCGGGCCACGCCGACGACCTGGCGCTCGACGCGCTCCAGCAGGCCCTCGGGAGCACGATGTCGTCGCGGGTCAGGGCGGGGCGGCGGTGGAAGCGGAACGGGCCCAGGCCGTGGCCGAACTCGGAGCCCTCGAAGGAGAGCACCTGGCCGCGGAAGATGTTGTGCTCGCGCACCAGCACGTCGATCTCGGCGAGCAGCCGGTCCGCGAACTCCTTGTCCTGCGCGAGGACTTCGATCTCGACCTTGTCGCGCCCGTATTCGTCGGCCGGGCCGCGCAGCAGCACCGCGAACCGGTCCTCGCCGTCCGCGCCGAGGTAGAACCCGCAGGAGACACAGGCGAGTTCGGCGTCGGGGGAGATGGGGAGGTGGGCGTAGTCGACTGCCCCGATGGTGAACCGGTCGTGGCGGTCGGCGGCTTCGAGGATGTCGCCGAGGGTGAGGTCGGCGCGGTTCTGCGCGTCGCGCATACCGACGAGTTCGTGGGAACGGCCCGCCCCCGCGAACCAGTGCTCCAGCGCGAGTTACACGTTCGGGAGGTCGTACGGCGGATACGCGGCCTTGACGACGGGCCGGTCGCCGGGGGCGGTGCCGAGGTGGGCGCGGAGGCGTTCGGTGAGGTTGCGGGCGGGGTCGTACTCCTTGGACCTGGGGCGGGCGACCGCGGCGAGGAACTCGTAGAAGAGTTCGCTGATCTGCCGCAACGACAGGGGCGAGGCCTCGCGTTGGACGCCGTATCGGCGCTCGTGCTCGGCCTCGCTCATGAACTCCACTCCGCCCGGTTCGCCCATGTCTACCTCCGTAAAGCCCAGGTTCCGATGTTTCGGACCAGGGTGTCAGACCATGAGCCCCGCGGACGTCAGACCATGACGCCGGCCGAGGTCTCCACCTCCAGCAGGGACGCGCTCTCCCGCTCCTCGTCGAAGGCCTTCCGCCCGCCGCGCAGCCCGAACAGCCGCTTGGCCAGGGCGATATAGAGGACGGCGAGTATGTTGAGGACGAGGGTGGCGATCTTCAACCAGCTGATGTGCTCGGTGAGTTCGTAGATCTCCAGCGGCAGGAACGCGGCGGTGGCGACCACCGTCAGATACTCCGCCCAGCGCTTGGCGTACCAGAGCCCGCCGGCCTCGACGAGTTCGATCAGCGCGTACGCCAGCAGCAGGACGGCGACCAGGACCAGCGTGGAGTGCTTGTAGCCGAAGGTCTTCTGGATGCTGCCGACGATCGGCGAGTGGTCGAGGTCGTAGTGGAAGTGCTTGAAGACGGGCCGGAAGACGTCGAGGTAGTCGTCGAAGAGCTTGCGCACCGAGTCCTGGCTGTTGCTGAACTTCCATACGGCGGCGGCGACCAGCACGATGAACACCCCGCGCACGGCCCGCTCGATGGCGAGGAACCGCAGGATGAACAGGTCCCGCAGCACCTTCCCGCGCGGCACCAGGGGCGCCTGGTCGGCGGGCCCCGAACCGTGCGGTTCGCCGAGGACGAAGTCGCCGCAGCGCAGACAGCGCCAGGCCTCCCCGAACCCGGTCTCGGCGCGCAGCCGTTCCCGCAGTGCCGTCTCCTCGGGCGCGTACGTCGCGTGCCCGTGCCGTGCGCAGTGCCGCCGGTCCCAGTCGATCTTCATGCCCATGGCCCCCGTGACTCCCACCGAACGCGAACGTGCCGTGCGCGCCGGAGGTTTCCGGCACGGCACGGCACGCTAGTGCATCCCTAGTACATCCCTGTAAGGACCGGGCGGCTGAGCGACGGGGGGACACCCAGCCGCCCGGAGTCCGTGGGGCGTCCGGGCCGTGTTCAGGCGGGTCCGGGCGCCCCGGCTTCGGGGGGTCGACGAAGGCTCAGGCCTTGGCGAGTTCCTTCTCGCCGCCCTGCTCGGGTACGGCGTCGAGGTGGCCGTCGCCGTCCTTCTCGTCGAGCAACGTCTTCTCGTCGAAGGGGAGTTCGCCGGCGAGGACCCGGTTCACCCGCTCCTTGTCGACCTCGCCGGTCCAGGTGCCGATGAGCAGCGTGGCGACGGCGTTGCCGGCGAAGTTGGTGACCGCGCGGGCCTCGCTCATGAAGCGGTCGATGCCGATGATCAGGCCGACACCGTCGACCAGGGCGGGCTTGTGCGACTGCAGACCGCTGGCGAGTACGGCGATACCGGAACCGGAGACACCGGCCGCGCCCTTGGAGGCGACCATCATGAAGAGCAGCAGGCCGATCTGCTGGCCGATGTTCATCGGCTGGTCCATCGCGTCGGCGATGAACAGCGAGGCCATCGTCAGGTAGATCATCGTGCCGTCGAGGTTGAAGGAGTAGCCGGTCGGCACGGTGATGCCGACGACCGGGCGGCTGACACCCAGGTGCTCCATCTTCGCGATGAGCCGCGGCAGCGCGGACTCGGACGACGAGGTGGAGACGATCAGCAGGAACTCACGGCCGAGGTACCGCAGCAGCTGGAAGAGGTTGACCTTGGCGACCAGCTTGGTCAGCGTGCCGAGCACGACCACGATGAACAGGAAACAGGTGACGTAGAAGCCGAGCATGATCGTGCCCAGCGCCTTCAGCGCGTCCATACCGGTCTCGCCGATCACGGCGGCCATCGCGCCGAAGGCACCGACGGGCGCGGCCCACATGATCATGCCGAGGATGCGGAAGACCAGCTTCTGGATGTACTCGACACCGCGCAGCACCGGCTCGCCGGTCCGGCCCATGGCCTGTAGCGCGAAGCCCGCGAGGAGCGCGATCAGCAGCGTCTGGAGGACCTGGCCCTCGGTGAACGCCGACACGAAGGTGGTCGGGATGATCCCGAGCAGGAAGTCGACCGGCCCCTCGGCGGCGGCCTGGGCCTGCGTGTGTCCGACGCCCTTGACGGCCTCGGTCAGGTGCATGCCGCTGCCCGGGTGGATGATGTTGCCGACGACCAGGCCGATGGCCAGCGCCACGAACGACATCGCGATGAAGTAGCCGAGCGCGAGCCCGCCGACCTTGCCGACCTGAGCGGCCTTCCGGACCGAGCCGACGCCGAGCACGATCGTGCAGAAGATGATCGGCGAGATCATCATCTTGATCAGCGCGACGAAGCCCGTACCGAGCGGCTTGAGCTCCTCGGCGAAGCCCGGCGCGGCGAACCCGACGGCGATGCCGAGGGCGACCGCGACGATCACCGCGATGTAGAGGTAGTGGGTGCGGTCCCGCTTCACGGGCGGTGCTGCGGGTGCGGCAGGTGCGGGTGCGGGGGTGCTGGCCACGGCTGCCCTCCTTGACGACGTCGTCGGCATCATCCGGCGTGCGGCTCACGACCGGTGGAACCCGGGTGGCGAGTGCGGCTCACGTCCGGGGTTTGGGGATTTCAAGCGGTCCGCGCTGATCGCCGTGCGGATGTCCGTACAGATCTCCGTACGGATCCCTACGCGGATCTCTCTGCGGACCGGTCCGGGAGGCGGCTGCTTCCGGGGTTGCGGTGACTATCTCCCGGCTTGTGAGGGCGGTCACCCTTCCGTTCATTTAGTACACGCCTTACATACTGGCCTGATAGTTTCTGAGAATGACCGAGCATGTGAAGCGGGCCTTCAAATACCGCTTCTACCCGAGCAACGCGCAGACAACTGAGCTGATGCGCACGTTCGGCTGTGTCCGCACGGTCTACAACCTGGCTCTACAGGCCCGCACCACCGCCTGGTTCACGGAACGGCGTCGGATCAACTACGTCCAGACATCGGCTCTGCTGACCGCGTGGAAGAAGACCGAGGAGTACGCCTACCTGGCCGAAGTCTCCTCGGTTCCCCTGCAGCAGGCGCTGCGGCACCTGCAGGGCGCATTCACGAACTTCTTCGAGAAGCGCTCCGCCTATCCGCGATTCAAGTCCCGCAAGAAGTCCCGCAACAGTGCGGAGTACACCCGCTCGGCGTTCGTCTACCGCGACGGTCAGCTGACCCTGGCGAAGATGCGGGAGCCGCTGGACATCGCATGGTCCAGGCCTCTGCCGGAGGGGCAGGCGCCGTCGACCGTGACGGTGTCACGAGACAGCGCGGGACGCTGGTTCGTCTCGATGCTCTGCGAAGACGTTTCGGTGAAGGCGCTTCCGACGAGCAGCGCGGCAGTGGGCATCGACGCGGGCATCACCTCGCTGGTGACCCTGTCTACCGGCGAAAAGGTCGTCAATCCGAAGTTCGAGAAGAAGGACCGGGTAAAACTGGCCCGCGCGCAACGAGAGACGTCCCGCAAGAAGAAAGGGTCCAGGAATCGCGACAAGGCCCGCACTCGGGTCGCACGTGTCCACGCCGGGATTGCCGACCGGCGCCGGGACTTCCTGCACAAGCTGTCCACGCGTCTCGTTCGTGAGAACCAAACGATCGTGATCGAGGATCTTGCCGTCCGGAACATGCTGAAGAACCGCACGCTCGCCCGTGCGATCTCCGACGCCTCATGGGCCGAACTGCGTTTCATGTTGGAGTACAAGGCCCGGTGGTACGGCCGCGAACTGATCGCGGTGGACCGCTGGTATCCGTCGAGCAGGACCTGCTCGGCCTGCGGCCATCTGGTCGCGAGACTGCCGCTGAGCATCCGGGAATGGACCTGCGCCGCATGCGGGGCGCACCATGACCGGGATGAGAACGCGGCAAAGAACGTTCTGGCCGCCGGGCTGGCGGTGTCCGCCTGTGGAGCCGGTGTAAGACCCCAACGGAGAGTCTCCGGGCGGGCAGTCGGTGTTGAAGCAGGAAGTCTTCGAAAGAGCGTCGGATAGCGGCGCAGAGTCGGAGAGTCCCCCTCCGCGGAGTGGGGAGAGGCCAATTAGTTCGCGCTTACACCCACCACCGCCAGAGGCGTAAGGACGAGGATCAGAGGGGCGAGTAGCGGATAAAGGCGAGGCACACTGATCCCATGCGCATTCCCCACGTCCCCCGTCCCCGCAGCCTGGCCGGTCAGCTCTTCGGCATGCAGGCGGTGCTGATAGCGGTCGTCGTCGCCGGGTACGCGCTGTTCACCTACGTCAGCGACCGCAGCCAGGCCGAGGACGCGGCCGGCCGCCAGGCCATGGCGGTGGCGCGGTCGGTCGCGGACACGCCGTCGGTGATCGCGGCGATCGGTACGTCGAACCCCACAGCGCACCTGGAGTCGTACTCCCTGAAGGTCCAGCGGGACACCCAGGTCGACTTCATCACGATCATGAATCCGCAGGGCATCCGCTGGACCCACCCGGACAGGACGCAGATCGGCAAGAAGTTCCTCGGCCACATCGGGCCCGCTCTGAAGGGTGATTCCTTCACCGAGACCTACACGGGCACCCTCGGCGCGTCCGTCCGCGCGGTCACTCCCGTCTACGACACCGACGGCATCCGGATCATCGGCCTGGTCAGCGCCGGCATCAAGGTGGAGGCGATCACGCAGCGGGTGCAGGACCAGGTCACGGCGTTGATCGGGGTGGCGGCCGGCGCCCTGGCCCTGGGTGCCGTGGGAACGTACGTCGTCAACGCCCGCCTGCGCCGCCACACCCACGGCATGAACGCGACCGAGCTGAGCCACATGCACGACTACCACCAGGCCGCGCTGCACGCGGTGCGCGAAGGGCTGCTGATGCTCGACGGTCAATACCGGGTGGCGCTGATGAACGACGGCGGGCGGGAGTTGCTGGGGGTCGGGCCCGAGGTGGATGTGGTGGGCCGGTCAGTGGCGAGCCTCGGACTGCCCGCACCGCTGACGGGCGCGCTGCTGTCGTCGGAGCCGCGCGTGGACGAGGTGCATCTGACGGCGTCCCGGGTGCTCGTGGTGAACACCTCGCCGGTGTCGGGCGGTGAGCGTCGCGGAACGGTGGTGACACTCCGGGACGTCACCGAACTCCAGTCCCTGATGGGCGAGTTGGACTCCGAGCGGGGCTTCACACAGGCGCTGCGCTCGCAGGCCCACGAGGCGGCGAACCGCCTGCACACGGTCGTCTCGCTGATCGAGCTGGGGCGGGCCGAGGAGGCGGTGGACTTCGCCACGGCCGAACTGGAGCTGGCCCAGACGCTGACCGATCAGGTGGTCTCGGCGGTCAACGAGCCTGTGCTGGCTGCCCTGTTGCTGGGCAAGACGGCTCAATCGAACGAGCGGGGCGTGGAGTTGGTCGTATCGGAGGACAGCGGCCTGGACGACGGCCTGCTGCCGGATTCGCTGCCCGCGCGGGACCTGGTGACCATCCTCGGGAACCTGATCGACAACGCGGTGGACGCGGCGCAGGGGAGCCTGCGGGCGCGGGTGACGGTGACGGCGCGCACGGAGGCGGGCGCGGACGGCTCCGCGCTGGTACTGCGGGTCGCGGACACGGGAGCGGGGGTGGATCCGGCGCACGCGGAGGCGGTGTTCCAGCGGGGCTTCTCGACGAAGCCGGCCGGGCCCGGTGGTCGGGGCTTGGGGCTGGCGTTGGTGCGGCAGGCGGTGAACCGGCATGAGGGGACGCTGACGGTGGCCGAGGCGGAGGGGGGC
>NZ_JBXVPZ010000257.1:0-13612 GCF_057961495.1 Streptomyces sp. P5F9
GCCCAGGGGTACGCACCCCCGCCGGCGCCCGCGCCCTCCGTGCACGCCGCACCGACCATCATCGCGCCCATGACCCCGCCCGGGGCGGGCACCGTGCCGCCCCCGGGTCCCGTGCCCGCGCCCTACGGCCAGCCGCAGGCGCCGTACGGACAGCAGGCCCCCGGTCAGAGCCCGCCTCCGCCGCCCGGTTACGCGCAGCCGCAGGCTCCGCACGCGCCGGGCCCGCCGCCCGGCTACGGTCAGCCGACTCCGCCCCCGGGCTACGGCCAGCCGCCCGCGCCTCCGGGGTACGGGCAGCAACAGCCTCCCTTCGGGCAGGTCCCGGCCCAACCCGCTGCCTACGGGGTGCCCTCGGGTGCTCCCCAGGGCGCCGGTGTGTCGGCCGCGCTGGAGAAGTTCAAGGAGACGCCCACCGGGCAGCGCTGGACGCAGCAGAACAAGAAGCTCGTCCGCGTCGACCTCGGCATCGGCGGCCAGCCCGTACTGGCCCGCCAGGGCAGCATGGTGCTCTACCAGGGCAAGGTCGACTTCGGCTACAAGGGCGCCGGATTCGCCGGACGGATCGTGGGCAACGCGACCGGCCAGGAGATGCAGCTGATGCGCTGCACCGGCCAGGGCCAGGTGTTCCTCGCCGAGAACTCCACCCACCTGCACCCCGTCGAGCTCCAGGGGGACGCGATCTGCGTCTCCGCCGAGAACGTCCTCGCCTTTGACGAGAGCCTCCAGTACGAGGTCCGGCGCATCGAGGGACACGGCATCCCCGGAGGCGCGCTGTTCACGATGCAGTTCCAGGGGACCGGCACCATCGTCGTGAAGACCCACGGCTCGCCCGTGGTGCTGCCGGTCACGCCGACCACGTTCGCCGACTGCAACGCGGTCGTCGCCTGGTCCGCGGCCGCCCAGGTGATCGTCTCCAGCCAGGTCCGGATGCGCCGCAACGCCTATCCGGGCGACACCGGGGAGAGCGTCAACCTGCAGTTCCGGGCCGCCCCCGGAAACTTCATCGTCGTCCAGCCGTACGAGGTCTGAGGGAGCCCGTCATGAACCAGCCGCTCGCGGGCTACGCCCCCGCACCCGTCTCCGCCCGCATGGAGAACCACGGCAACAACATGCTGAAGGTCGCCATGCAGACCGGAAGCGACCTCTTCGCGCGCGTGGGCTCGATGATCGCCTACGAAGGCTTCATCCAGTACGAGCCCAACCCGCCGGCCGTGCGCCAGATCGCGCGCGACTGGATGACCGGCGAGGGCGCGCCCCTGATGAAGTGCTCCGGCGACGGACTGCTCTACCTCGCCGACTACGGCGCGGACGTCGTCGTGATCAACCTCAACGGCGACGGCATCTCCGTCAACGCCACCAACCTGCTCGCCTTCGACGCCCACCTCACCTGGGGCGTGGAGCGCGTCAAAGGGCTGGCGAAGTTCGCCGGACAGGGCCTGTGGAACACCAAGATCACCGGCCAGGGCTGGGTCGCGCTGACCTCCCGCGGCAAGCCGATCGTCGTCGACTGCGGCGGCGGCGAGGACGAGACGTACGTCGACCCGGACGCGCTCGTCGCCTGGTCCCCGAACCTCAAGGTGAAGGGCAAGCGCAGCTTCAAGGCGCAGTCGCTGATCGGCCGCGGCAGCGGCGAGGCCTACCAGATGGCCTTCTCCGGGACGGGCATTGTCGTTGTCCAGCCCAGCGAGGACAGCACCGACCGTCTCCGGTTCCGGGGCTGAGGGGGGAATACGACACCATGCAGAGCCCGCTTTTCGCGTTCAACGACTCGCAGTCCCAGGAGCGCTACAGCCTGCAGAACAAGCAGATGCTGCGCATCGTCCTGGAGGGCCACGACGACATCCTCGCCCGTAAGGGCACGATGGTCGCCTACCAGGGGCTCGTCGAGTTCGACGCCGAGTACCAGAACACCCAGCAGGCCTACGCGCGTGCGGCCACCGGCGAGGGCCTCAGCCTGATGCGCTGCCACGGGCAGGGCACGGTCTTCCTCGCCAACCTCGCCCAGCACATCCACGTAGTGGATGTGGAACAGGACGGCCTCACCGTCGACAGCAGCTACGTCCTCGCGATGGACTCCTCGCTGCACCACGAGGTCATCGCCGTGGACAGCCAGTACGGCATCTCCGGCTCCGGGAAGTACCAGCTGAACATCACCGGCCGCGGCAAGGTCGCCCTGATGACCTCGGGCGCGCCGCTGATGATGCAGGTCACGCCCGACAAGTACGTCAACTGCGACGCCGACGCGATCGTCGCCTGGTCCACCGGTCTGCGTGTCCAGATGCAGGCCCAGACGCACTCCTCCGGGGTGTGGCGGCGCCGCGGCAACACAGGCGAGGGCTGGGAGCTGAGCTTCATGGGCAGCGGTTACGCGCTCGTCCAGCCCAGCGAACTGCTCCCGCCGCAGAACGCCGCGATCGGCCAGGGCGTCGCCGCCCAGTTCGGCATGGGCCAGCACGGCGCGCACGCGCAGAACCAGGGCAACGCCTGGAGCTGAGCGTCCGGAAAACCAACGTAAGGGGCGTCCGCCAACGCAGGCGCCCCTTACACGCTCAGCGCTTCCCCCACCCCGCTCAGAGCCTGGCGCGCGTCGCCTCCAGCAATCGTAGGACCGACTCGTCCGCTACGGACGGCACCTCGTCGTAGGGAAACCAGCGTAGGTCGAGGGACTCGTCGCTGATCTCCTGGACGGCGCCGGGGGGTGCCAGCACCGCGTACTGGACGTCGTAGTGGCAGTGGCACGGCGGGGGGATCGGGTGCCGGTCCAGGCGGACCGGGCCGCCCGGCAGCAGGGTCAGTCCGGTGATGCCGGACTCCTCCGTGGCCTCGCGCAGTGCCGCCTCCTCCAGGGAGGTGTCCTCCGGCTCGCAGTGGCCGCCCATCTGGAGCCACATCCGCAGCTTCCTGTGCAGGGTCAGCAGGACCCTGCCGTGCTCCGGGTCGATCACCAGGGCGCTCGCCGTCACATGCCCGGCGTGGCAGGACTTCCACATGCCGTCCGGGTGGGCGGCCAGGTGGTCCAGGTAGGCCTGGCGCAGGTCCGTCTGGTCCTCGTAGCTCTTCAGTACGAGGACCGCGTCGTCGTACAGGCTCACTCGGTGTCGTCGTCCTTGGAGTCCTCGTCCTTCGTCAGGTTCGGCTTCTCCGCGGTGCCGCCCGCCGCCTCGCCGAGCATCTTGTCCAGCTCGGAGAAGTCCAGCTGCTCGCGGTGCACGAAGCCGTCCGGGTCGTCCAGGTCGGAGGCCGTCGGCAGCATGTCCGGGTGGGCCCACAGACCGTCCCGGCCGTCGACACCGCGCGCGTCCGTGAGCGAGGCCCACAGGCGGGAGGCGTCGCGCAGCCGGCGCGGGCGCAGCTCCAGGCCGATCAGCGTGGCGAACGTCTGCTCGGCGGGACCGCCCGTCGCACGACGGCGCCGCAGGGTCTCGCGGAGCGCGTCGGCGGACGTCAGACGCGGCTTCGCGGCCGCGTGGACCACCGCGTCCACCCAGCCCTCGACGAGCGCCAGAGCCGTCTCCAGACGGGCCAGGGCGGCCTTCTGCTCCGGGGTGTCCTCCGGCTGGAACATGCCCTGCTGGAGGGCGTCCTGCAGCTGCTCCGGGTTCGCCGGGTCGAACTGGCCGACCACGTCCTCCAGCTTGGCGGTGTCGACCTTGATCCCGCGCGCGTACCCGTCAACCGCGCCGTACAGGTGCGAGCGCAGCCACGGCACGTGCGCGAACAGGCGCTGGTGGGCGGCCTCGCGCAGAGCGAGGTAGAGCCGCACCTCCTCCTGCGGGACACCCAGGTCCTTGCCGAACGCCTCGATGTTCAGCGGCAGCAGCGCGGCCTTGCCGGCCGGGCCGAGCGGCAGGCCGATGTCGGTCGAACCGACGACCTCGCCCGCGAGAGTGCCCACGGCCTGCCCGATCTGCGTGCCGAACATGGCACCGCCCATGGAGCGCATCATGCCGATGAGCGGGCCCGCCATGGCCTGCATCTCCTCCGGCAGGACGTCACCCATGGCCGCGCCGACGCGCTCGGCGACCGGGTCCACGAGTTCCTTCCACGCGGGCAGGGTCGCCTCGACCCACTCCGCGCGGGACCACGCCACGGCGGTGCCGGCGCCGGACGGCAGCGACGTCGCGTCGTCCAGCCACAGGTCCGCCAGCCGCACGGCCTCCTCGACCGCGCTGCGGTCGGCGGGGCCGATGCTCGCGTCCTTGACGCCGTCCTGCGTGCCCTGGGAGACCGTCTGGCGGGCGATCTGCTTGGCCATGTCCCAGTTCACCGGCCCGCCCTCGTACGAGAGCATCTGCCCCAGCTGCTGGAACGCGGCGCCCAGGTCATTGGGGTTCAGCGAGCCGAACATGGCTGCGAGCGGATTGTCCGCGCCGGGGCCGCCAAAGCCCCCGGCACCGGGCAGGCCGCCGAAACCGAACGGGTTGGCCGGTCCCTGACCACCACCGCTCTCCTGGTCCTTCTTCTTGCCCTCGTCGCCGTCGTCCGGCTCCTCCGGCGGAAGGCCGAATCCGAATGGGGTGTCACTCACGGGATTCCTCGGCTGTTAAGGCCGCCGGTTCTCTCCGACGGCACGACTGCCCTTCAACACCACCCAGCGTAGACACCGCGGGCCGATCGGGCCTCAGTGCTTCGCCGAGACCCGGCCTGCGGCAGGATGGATGCCACCTGGTCCGGACGCGTCACGCGCATCCGTACTGAAGACAACCGCTGGAGACGCCCGGTGAGTTCCCCAGATCCGCAGGTTCGCGCAGCGCGAAACCACTCAACCAGTCCCGCCGTGCGCGGGCCCGTCGTCGCGGTCACCGGCGCAGCGTCCGGGATCGGGGCGCTGCTGACCGAGCGGCTCGCCGCCTCCGAGGAGATCAAGCAGGTCATCGCCATCGACGAGCGGCGCGGCGAGTGCGCCGCGGCGCAGTGGCACATCCTCGACGTACGGGATCCGGCCATCGCGGAGAAACTGCGCGGCGCGGACGTCGTCGTCCATCTGGCGCTCGATCTCGATCTGGAGACCGACCCGGCCGCCCGTTCGGCGTACAACGTCCGGGGGACGCAGACCGTGCTCACCGCCGCCGCGGCCGCCGGGGTCCACCGGGTCGTGCTGTGCACCTCGGCGATGGTCTACGGAGCGCTGCCCGACAACGAACTGCCCCTCTCGGAGGACGCCGAACTGCGCGCCACCGCGGAGGCCACCGGCGTCGGCGACCTCCTGGAGGTCGAGCGCCTCGCACGGCGCGCGCCCCGGGCGCATCCCGGGCTCAACGTCACCGTCGTCCGCCCCGGAGTCCTCGTCGGCGGCACCGACACCGCGCTGACCAGGTACTTCGAGTCGCCCCGGCTGCTGGTGGTGGCCGGGTCGCGGCCCGCCTGGCAGTTCTGCCACGTCGAGGACCTGTGCAGCGCCCTGGAGTACGCCGTCCTGGAGAAGGTCGAGGGCGAGCTGGCCGTCGGCTGCGACGGCTGGCTGGAGCAGGAGGAGGTCGAGGAGCTCAGCGGCATCCGCCGCATGGAGCTGCCGTCCGCGGTCGCGCTCGGCGCGGCGGCCCGGCTGCACCGCATCGGGCTCACCCCGTCCCCGGCCGGTGACCTGGCGTACACGATGTACCCCTGGGTGGTGAGCGGGAGCCGACTGCACGACGCGGGATGGCGGCCGCAGTGGACCAACGAGGAAGTGCTCGCGGAGCTGCTGGAGGAGGTCTCCGGGCGGCACACGGTCGTCGGGCGACGGCTCGGCCGCAAGGACGCGACGGCGGCGGGTGCGGCGGGTGCGACGGTCGCGCTGCTGGGCGCGGCGGCGGTCGTACGGCGGGCACGGAAGGCGCGGCGGCGGATCTGACCCGGCCGGAAGGGCCGGAAGCCACTGCCCTGTAGGAGGCTCCAAACCTCCACACGCGCGTGCCTGGTGAAAGTGCTATTCCGCGCTGTCGGCGGGGTGCGGCACGATGGGGGCATGGCACCCACGATCGACCATCCCGGTGAACAGGCCGCGCAGGATCCCATCAAGCTGATCGGGATCCGGGAGACGCCGCTCTCCGTGGACGAGGTCTTCAAGGCCGTCGGGGACGACGCGGCCGGTGGGATGGCGCTGTTCGTCGGGACCGTGCGGAACCACGACGGCGGGGCCGATGTCGACGAACTCGGGTACTCGTGCCACCCCAGTGCCGAGGCGGAGATGCGGCGCGTCGCCGAGAAGGTCGTCGCGGAGTATCCCGTGCGGGCGTTGGCCGCCGTCCACCGTGTGGGGGATCTCGGCATCGGGGACCTCGCGGTCGTCGTCGGTGTGTCGTGTCCGCACCGGGGCGAGGCCTTCGAGGCGTGCCGGAAGCTGATCGACGACCTCAAGCACGAGGTGCCGATCTGGAAGCACCAGAAGTTCTCCGACGGCACCGAGGAGTGGGTCGGCGCCTGTTGACGTACGCTCACGCACTTCTCACCCGCCCTCCGGTTGCGTAACCGCCCCCCGGGCACGAGCGTTGTCAGTAGTGCTGGCTAATCTGCTGATCAGTCAGTTGAGGTCACTCATCCGGGGTTGGGAGGTCGGCATGGCGGCACTCGCCTGGTTGTTGATTCCGTTGGCGGCTGCGATAGGTGCCGGCGTGTGGGGCAGTTGGGCCAACCGGACCCGCAAGATGCGCAGCGACGGCCCGGAACTGGACGGCTATGCCCGGTTCCGCGAGGCCATGGAGAAGTCCCACTCCGGCACGTGATCGGAAGGCGGCCCTGACGGTGCGCTGACAGACGCGTCCCGTACTGTCGTGCCATGCCACGCCGCACCGCGACGATGCTCGCCTCCACCCTGATGCTGATCGCGCTCCTGTGCGCGGGAGTCCTCATCAACGTCCCGTATGCGGAGATGTCGCCGGGCCCGACGGTGAACACGCTCGGGGACCACGACGGCGAGCCGGTGCTGCAGATCAACGGGCGCAAGACCTACCCGACGACCGGTCACCTGAACATGACGACGGTCCGCGTCACCAGCGCCGACTACAACATGAACCTCATCGAGGCCGTGTACGGCTGGCTCGCCCACGACGACAAGATCGTCCCGCACGACACGCTGTACCCCGACGGCAAGACGGAGCAGCAGTCGACCCAGGAGAACGCCGAGGAGTTCAGCCAGTCCCAGGAGAGCGCCAAGGTCGCCGCCCTGGAGCAGCTGGGCGTCCCGGTGAAGTCCTGGGTGATCGTCTCGACGGTCGTCAAGGGCACCCCGGCCGAGGGCAAGCTGCACGCCGGTGACGTCATCAAGGCCGTCGACGGTACGACGGTGAAGCAGCCCGACGACGTCGCGAAGCTGGTCACCAAGCACAAGCCCGGCGAGAACGTCGTGTTCACGATCGTGCCCGCCAAGGATCAGGCCGCCGCCGTGAAGGCGAACAAGACGGCGACCGCGACGAAGAAGATCACGATCACCACCGCGACCTCCGACGACACCGGCACCAAGCGCGCCATCGTCGGCATCTCCGCCGGAACCGATCACACGTTCCCGTTCACCATCGACATCAAGCTCGCCGACGTCGGCGGCCCCAGCGCCGGACTGATGTTCGCGCTCGGCATCTACGACAAGCTCACCCCGGGCGACCTCACCGGCGGCAAGTTCGTCGCCGGCACCGGAACGATCGACGACACCGGCAAGGTCGGCCCGATCGGCGGCATCTCGATGAAGACGGTCGGCGCGCGCAGCAAGGGCGCCCAGTACTTCCTGACCCCCGCCGACAACTGCGCGGAGGCCGCCAAGGACACCCCCGGCGGCCTCAGGCTCGTCAAGGTCACCACCATCAAGGACGCGATCAGCTCCCTGAAGCTGATCAACAGCGGCAAGACCGACGACCTCCCGAAGTGCAGCACCAAGAGCTGAAAGAACCTCTTCCTGAAACGAGCCTCTTCTTAAGAAGACCTCGCGTACGACTCCGGGGGCGCCCGCAAGCAGAGGGCGCCCCCGGAGTCGTACGCGAGGAACCGGAGTCGTAGCGGACGGCGTCAGTCCTCGAAGGTCGCCGACAGGGCCTCCGCGAGGCCGGGGACCAGGGCGCCGCCCGTGAGGACCTCCGTGGGGGAGTCCTTCTCGCGCAGGCGCAGGGCCGAGTCGCGGGTGCCGTCGCGCAGGACCGCGACCGTCATCCGGACCTCCTGGCGGTCCGGGTGCTGGGCGACCCACTCGGTGAGCTTCTTCCCGCTCAGGCCCTCCGGGACGGAGGCCTCGGCGGACGGCGGCAGCATCAGGCGCTCGACCGTGAGCGCGCAGCCGGCCACCGCGTCGGGCCAGGCGATCGTGCCGAGGAACTCGTCCAGCGGCTTCCCGGCCGGAATTTCCTCCTGCTCGATCGGGGTGAGACCAGTGGTCTCGGGCTCTTCCCGCAGGCCCAGTTGGGCCGCGAGGCCGGGTTCCTGGGCCCGCAGCCGCGCGGTGTCTACCAGGGCGAAGAGGCGAGCGGGCTGGTCCCAGCCGAGGCCCGAGGCGTACTCGTCGATCTCAAGTACGGCCCGGGTGAGCGGGTTCGCTGCCATGGGAGTGTTGGACATGGTCACAATCCTGCCTCGTTCATGGCCGGAATCGGGAACCGAGTAAACGGTGAGTAAGTTGCATAGGTGTGGGCCCGCGATCACGCGGGGCTACGGAGGGTCCGCGACACCGGGGACCTGACGCAACGACAGCGACCAACAGCGAACTTCGAGGTGCGCACCTTGGCTTTCCAGATGCCGGACCGCGGCGGAGGCCCGACAGGGCCGCGGATCAGAGTGGGCCGCCCGTCCCGGCGCGTCCGGACTTTGCTCATGACACTGGGCGTCCTTGCCGTACTCGGCATGGCGTTCACGATGTTCGCGGGCTTCTGGACGGACTGGCTCTGGTACCGGTCGGTGCATTACTCGTCCGTGTTCACCACCACCCTGACGACGAAGATCGGACTGTTCTTCGTCTTCGGCCTCCTGATGGCGGCCGCGGTGGGCGTGAACATCTGGCTGGCGCACCGCCTGCGCCCGCCGCTCAGCGCGATGTCGATGGAGCAGCAGAGCCTCGACCGCTACCGGATGGGCATCGCGCCGTACAAGAAGTGGCTGCTTCTGGCGATCACCGCTCTGGTCGGGCTGATCGCGGGCGCCTCGGCGTCCAGCCAGTGGCGGGTCTGGCTGATGTGGGTCAACGGCGTGCCCTTCCACCAGAAGGACCCCCAGTTCCACCTCGACGTGTCCTTCTACGCGTTCGACCTGCCCTGGTACCGCTTCCTGCTCGGCTTCGGCTTCGCCGCCGCGATCCTCTCGCTGCTCGCCGCCGCGCTGACGCACTACCTGTACGGCGGCCTGCGCATCACCAGCCCGGGCGCGCGCGCCACGGCCGCGGCCACCGGGCACCTGTCGGTGCTGCTCGGGATCTTCGTCGCGCTCAAGGCGGTGGCCTACTGGCTCGACCGGTACGGACTCGCAGTGAAGTCCAGCGACTTCAAGGCGACCGGTGACTGGACGGGCCTCAGGTACGTCGACGCGAACGCGTATCTGCCGGCCAAGACGATCCTGTTCTGCATCGCCGTCATCTGCGCACTGCTGTTCTTCGCCACCCTGTGGCGGCGCACCTGGCAGCTGCCCGTCATCGGCTTCGGCCTGATGGTGCTCTCCGCGATCCTCATCGGCGGCCTGTACCCGGCGATCGTCCAGAAGTTCACGGTCCAGCCGAACGAGCAGGCCAAGGAAGCCCCGTACGTCCAGAAGAACCTCAAGGCGACGCGCGAGGCCTACGGCATCGACGACACCAAGGTCACGGAGTACTCGGGGACGAGCACCACCAAGGACAAGACCAAGCTGCGCTCCGACGTCGGCTCCACGGCGAGCATCCGGATCGTGGACCCGAACGTCGTGTCGCCCACGTTCCAGCAGCTCCAGCAGATCAGGAACTACTACGCGTTCCCGACCAACCTGGATGTCGACCGCTACAGCGAGGACGGCAAGGACCAGGACACGGTCATCGGTCTGCGTGAGCTGAACCTCAACGGCATCCCGAAGAACAACTGGATCAACGACCACTTCCGCTACACCCACGGCTACGGAGTGGTCGCCGCCAAGGGCACCGAGGTCGACTCCGAGGGCCGCCCGGTCTTCACCGAGTCCGATCTGCCGTCCACGGGTGACCTCGGGACGTACAAGCAGCAGATCTACTACGGCGAGAAGACCACCACGTACTCGATCGTCGGCGGTCCCCAGAAGGAGATCGACTACTCCGACGACAGCGGCGAGAAGACCACCAGCTACACCGGCAAGAGCGGGGTCAACCTCTCCAACCCGCTCAACCGGGCCGCGTACGCGGTGGCGTTCAACGAGCCGCAGATTCTGTACTCCGGTGCGATCGGCGAGGGTTCGCGGATTCTGTACAACCGCACGCCCAAGGAGCGCGTCGAGGCGGTGGCGCCCTGGCTGACCATCGACGGTGACGCCTATCCGGCGGTCGTGGACGGCCGTATCCAGTGGATCGTCGACGCGTACACGACGAGCAACGGATACCCGTACGCCTCGCGTACGACCCTCGGCGACACCACGGCGGACTCGCTGACGGCGACGAACAACAACCGCGCGGTGGTGGCCCAGCAGAACCAGGTCAACTACATCCGCAACTCGGTGAAGGCGACCGTCGACGCGTACACCGGTGCCGTCAAGCTCTACCAGTGGGACACCGAGGACCCGGTCCTGAAGACCTGGATGAAGGCGTTCCCGCACACGGTCGAGCCCAAGAAGGACATCTCGTCCTCGCTGATGGCCCATCTCCGGTACCCGCAGGACCTGTTCAAGGTCCAGCGCGAACTCCTCACCCGCTACCACGTGACGGACGCGCAGACGTTCCTCAGCGGCAGCGAGGTGTGGCAGGTCCCGAACGACCCGACGAACCAGTCCAACAGTGCGGTGCCGCCGTACTACTTGAGCATGAAGATGCCGGACCAGTCCGCGCAGGCCTTCTCGTTGACGACGACGTTCACACCGAACGGCAGAGACAACCTCAGCGCCTTCATGGCCGTCGACTCCGAGGCCGGCACCCCGGACTACGGCAAGATCAGAATCCTGAAGCTGCCGACCAGTACGACCGTCGGCGGGCCTAAACAGGTGCAGAGCGCCTTCAACTCCCAACAGGACATCGCGGAATCCATCAAGCTGCTCAAGGGCGGCGACTCCGACATCGAGTACGGCAACCTGCTGACGGTGCCGCTCGACGGGGGACTGCTGTACGTGGAGCCCGTCTACGTACGCGGTGGTGGGCTCAAGTACCCGCTCCTGCGCAAGGTGTTGGTGGCCTACGGGAACAAGACCGCCTTCGAGGACACGCTGGACGAGGGGTTGAACAAGGTCTTCGGGGCGGAGAGCACCACGACTCCGCCACCGGACGAGACCACCACCCCACCGACATCCAGCAATCCAACGGTCCAGGCCGCGTTGACCGACGCCCAGAAGGCCTTCGACGCCGGGCAACAGGCGTTGAAGAAGGGCGACTGGGAGGCGTACGGGCAGGCGCAGAAGGATCTTCAGTCCGCGCTGCGGCGGGCCGAGGACGCGCAGGCCGCGGCCGACAAGAGCAAGGGCAGTGGCAAGAGCACCAGTAGTCCCAGTCCGAGCAGCAGCCCCAGTAGCGGATAGGGAAAAGCCCACCTCACGCCGTGGTACGGTTGCAACACAACGGCGCGGGGTGGAGCAGCTCGGTAGCTCGCTGGGCTCATAACCCAGAGGTCGCAGGTTCAAATCCTGTCCCCGCTACTGATCGCGAAGGCCCGGATCCTTTAAGGATCCGGGCCTTCGCGCTGTGCGAACGCATGTGCCGACGAGGGTGACGGCCGTGCCGCCGGGGGGACTTGGTGAAACCGTGTTTGTGTTGTCTCTCTGTGGGCATGTCGACAAAACGCTGTAGAGACCTCACTGGCTGCGGTATACCAGGTGTACCCAGGTTGCAGGTGGTGCGACGATGGACGTTATGGGGGACAAGGCAACTCTGTTGGATACAGGGCGTTTTGTGCAGCCTTCCGACCGGGACGACACCGGTGACGGGGAGGCTGTCGACGAGGCACGCACACGGCTCGCCGCACAGGCCGGCGACGTCGAGGCGACGAGTGTCCTCGGAGCGATGCTGCTGCGCCGCGGTGATCTCGACGGAGCCGAGCCCCTGCTGCGTGCCGCCACCGCCGAGGGCGACCGGGCCGCGGCCAACAACCTCGGCGTCCTCCTGCACCAGCGCGGATACACCGACGAAGCCGCAGGCTGGTGGCGGATCGCCGCCGTAGCGGGGTCCGCGGCCGCCGCGCACGCGCTCGGCCGGTACCACCGCGAGCGCGGCGACGAGCCCGCCGCCGAGTACTGGCTGCGCCAGTCCGCCGAACAGGGTCACGCGCTGGGCGCGTACGCGCTCGCCGACCTGATGGAGCACCGCGGGGACACCGCGGCCGAGCAGTGGATGCGGTCCGCCGCCGAGCGAGGGCACCGCGAGGCCGCGTACCGGCTCGCGCGAGCGCTCGACCGGCAGGCGCCGCACGAGGACGAGTACGGGGGCGGGGCTGACAACGGTGTCCAATCGGCCCCCGGAACCTCGGGATCCCCGGGCAACGAGGCCGAGCAGTGGTACCGGCAGGCCGCCGCGCGGGGGCATCAGCGGGCCGCGCTGCAGCTCGGGGCGATCCTGGAGAAGCGGGGCGAGCTCAAGGAGGCCGGGCGCTGGTATCTGACCTCCGCCAAGGACGGGGAGGCGCGGGCCGCCTGCGCGCTCGGGTTCCTGCTGCGCGACGCCGGCGACACCGAGAGCGCCGCCGTGTGGTGGCTCCGGGCCGCCCAGGACGGCGACGGCAACGCGGCCAACGCGCTGGGCGCGCTGCACGCCGAGCGCGGTGAGACGCAGACCGCCGAGCGGTGGTACCGGGCCGCGATGGACGCCGGCGACGTGAACGGCGCGTACAACCTCGGGCTCCTCTGTGCCGAGCAGACGCGTACCGCGCAGGCCGAGCAGTGGTACCGGCGGGCCGCCTACGCCGGGCACCGGGAGGCCGCCAACGCGCTGGCCGTGCTGCTGCTCCAAGGCGGCGACGCGACCGGGGCCGAGCCGTGGTTCTCCAAGGCCGCGGAGGCCGGGAGCGTGGACGCCGCGTTCAACCTCGGGATTCTCTTCGCCGGGCGCGGTGACGAAGGCGTCGCGCTGCCCTGGTACGAGCGGGCGGCTGCGGCCGGGCACACCGAAGCGGCGTTGCAGGTCGGGATCGCCCGGCTTCGGGACGGGGACGAGCGGGAGGCCGAGCGGCATCTGCGGTGTGCGGCCGGTGGGGGGAGCGCGGAGGCCGCTTATCGGCTGGCCTCGGTGCTTGATGCCCGGCGGCCGCCCGCACCCGCGCATGAGCTGGGTGAGCAGGTGCACGAGAAGACCGAGTGCGAGGAGTGGTACGAGCGGGCGGCTTCTCAGGGGCATCGGCGTGCGCAGGTTCGGGTCGGGATGCTGGCCGCTGCGCGGGGCGATGTCGTCGAGGCGGCTCGGTGGTACCGGGAGGCTGCCGAGGCCGGGTCTCGTAACGGGGCGTTCAATCTCGGGCTGTTGCTGGCTCGGGAGGGGAGTGAGCCTGAGGCTGCCGTGTGGTGGGCTCGGGCTGCGGATGCGGGGCATGGG
>NZ_JBXVPZ010000258.1:0-13506 GCF_057961495.1 Streptomyces sp. P5F9
GCCCCCGCCCTCGGCGACCTCGCCCCCCGCCTGACCGAGCTGACCCTGCGCGACGCGCACCGGCTCGGGCGCAGGCTCGAAGGCGCGCGCAGGATCCGTAAGCCGGAGGCCCGCGCCGCCGTCCTCGCCGAGATCGAGGCCGAGGTGGCGCGCGGCGAGGAGCGGATGGCCGCGCGGCGCACCCGCATCCCGGCGATCTCGTATCCGGAGCAGCTGCCGGTCAGCCAGAAGAAGGCCGACATCGCGGCCGCGATCCGCGATCACCAGGTCGTGATCGTGGCCGGTGAGACCGGCTCCGGCAAGACGACCCAGATCCCGAAGATCTGCCTCGAACTCGGCCGCGGCGTCCGCGGCATGATCGGGCACACCCAGCCCCGCCGTATCGCCGCGCGCACCGTCGCCGAGCGGATCGCGGAGGAGATGGACACCCCGCTCGGCGAGGCCGTCGGCTGGAAGGTCCGTTTCACGGACCAGGTGAACCAGGACTCGACCTTCATCAAGCTGATGACGGACGGCATCCTGCTCGCCGAGATCCAGACCGACCGCGAGCTGCGCGCCTACGACACGATCATCATCGACGAGGCCCACGAGCGGTCCCTCAACATCGACTTCCTGCTCGGCTACCTCGCCCAACTGCTGCCCAAGCGCCCGGACTTGAAGGTCGTCATCACCTCGGCGACCATCGACCCGGAGCGTTTCTCCCGGCACTTCGGCGACGCCCCGATCATCGAGGTCAGCGGCCGGACGTATCCGGTGGAGGTGCGGTACCGCCCGCTGCTGGAGGACGAGTCCGAGGACTCCGACCGCGACCAGATCACCGCGATCTGTGACGCCGTGGAGGAGCTTCAGGGCGAGGGCAAGGGCGACATCCTCGTCTTCCTCTCCGGGGAGCGGGAGATCCGCGACACGGCGGACGCGCTGACGAAGAAGAACTACCCCCGCGCCGGAGGCGCTCATGGGCAGGGCACCGAGGTCCTCCCGCTCTACGCCCGCCTCTCGCACGCCGAGCAGCATCGCGTGTTCCAGCAGCACACTGGCCGAAGGATCGTTCTGGCGACGAACGTCGCCGAGACGTCCCTCACCGTCCCGGGCATCAAGTACGTCATCGACCCCGGCTTCGCCCGGATCAGCCGCTACAGCCACCGTACGAAGGTGCAGCGGCTGCCCATCGAGGCCGTCAGCCAGGCAAGTGCCAATCAGCGCAAGGGTCGTTGCGGCCGCACGTCGGACGGCATCTGCATCCGCCTGTACTCCGAGGACGACTTCCTCGCCCGCCCGGAGTTCACCGACGCGGAGATCCTGCGGACGAACCTCGCGTCCGTGATCCTGCAGATGACCGCGGCCGGGCTCGGTGAGATCGAGAAGTTCCCGTTCATCGACCCGCCGGACCACCGGAACATCCGCGACGGTGTCCAACTCCTCCAGGAACTGGGCGCGTTGGACCCGGTCGAGAAGGACCCGCGCAAGCGCCTCACGCAGACGGGCCGCAAGCTCGCCCAACTCCCCGTGGACCCGCGCCTGGCCCGCATGGTGCTGGAGGCCGACAAGAACGGCTGTGTCCGCGAGGTCATGGTGATCGCCGCCGCGCTCTCCATCCAGGACCCGCGCGAACGCCCGGCGGACAAGCAGACGCAGGCGGACCAGCAACACGCCCGTTTCCGCGACGAGTCGAGCGACTTCCTCGCGTTCCTCAACATGTGGCGGTACATCCGCGAGCAGCAGAAGGAGCGCGGCTCCTCCGCGTTCCGTCGCATGTGCAAGCAGGAGTACCTGAACTTCCTCCGCATCCGCGAGTGGCAGGACATCTACAGCCAACTCCGCACGGTGGCAAAGCAGATGGGCATCCACTTCAACGAGGAGGACGCGGCCGAACAGAGCGTCCACCTCTCCCTCCTCGCGGGCCTGCTCTCCCACATCGGCATGAAGGACGTGAAGGACGGCGCGAAGAACGAGTATCTCGGCGCCCGCAGCGCCAAGTTCGCGATCTTCCCCGGCTCGGCCCTCTTCAAGAAGACCCCGCGTTTCGTCATGTCGGCAGAGCTGGTGGAGACTTCACGCCTCTGGGCCCGCGTCAACGCCAAGATCGAGCCCGAGTGGGTCGAGCCCCTCGCCGGCCACCTCCTCAAGCGGACGTACAGCGAACCGCACTGGGAGAAGGACCAGGCGGCCGTGATGGCCTTCGAGAAGGTCACGCTCTACGGCGTCCCGATCATCGCCCAGCGCAAGGTGAACTACGGCCGCATCGACCCGGAGGCGTCCCGCGAGCTGTTCATCCGCAACGCGCTCGTCGAGGGCGACTGGCGCACGCACCACAAGTTCTTCGCCGACAACCGCAAACTCCTCACCGAGGTCGAGGAGTTGGAGCACCGCGCCCGCCGCCGGGACATCCTGGTCGACGACGAGACGCTCTACGACTTCTACGACGAGCGGGTGCCCGAACACGTCGTCTCCGGCGCCCACTTCGACTCCTGGTGGAAGCACAAGCGGCATGAGGAACCCGAACTCCTCGACTTCGAGCGCTCGATGCTCATCAACGAGCGCGCCGGAGACATCAGCAAGGCCGACTATCCGGACTCCTGGCATCAGGGGCGGCTGAAGTTCCGCGTGACGTACCAGTTCGAGCCGGGCGCGGACGCGGACGGTGTCACGGTCCACATCCCCCTCCAGGTTCTCAACCAGGTCACGGACGAGGGCTTCGACTGGCAGATCCCGGGGCTGAGGGAGGAGGTCGTCACCGAACTCATCCGCTCCCTCCCGAAGCCGATCCGCCGCAACTACGTCCCGGCCCCGAACTTCGCCCAGCGCTTCCTGGCGACGGCGACCCCCCTGCAGGAGCCCTTGACGACGACAATGGCGCGCGAACTGAAGCGCATGGTCGGAGTCCCCTTCACCGCCGACGACTTCGACTGGTCGAAGGTCCCGGACCACCTGCTCATCACCTTCCGGATCGTGGACGAGCGGCGCCGCAAGATCGCCGAGGACAAGGACCTGGAGGCGCTGAAGGTCCGGCTGAAGCCGAAGGCGCGCCAGGCCATCTCGCAGGCGGCCGCGGCGACGGCCGAGCGCGAGGGCGGCGAGTCCCTCGAACGCGAGGGCCTGACCGACTGGACGATCGGCACGCTCACCCGCGTCTTCGAGACCCGAAGGGCCGGCCAGCCGGTAAAGGCGTACCCAGCACTCGTGGACGACGGCGACACCGTCTCCGTACGGCTCTTCGACACGGAGGAGGAGCAGGCGGAGGCGATGTGGAAGGGCACGCGCCGGCTCATCGTGCGCAACATCCCGGTGAATCCGGCGAAGTTCGCGTCCGAGAAGCTCACCAACGCGCAGAAGCTGGCTCTGTCCGCGAACCCGCACGGTTCGATCCAGGCGCTGTTCGACGACTGCGCGCTGGCGTCCGCCGACAAACTCATCGGCGACTTCGGCGGCCCCGCGTGGGACGAGGAGTCGTACCGGAAGCTCTACGAGAAGGTGCGCGCCGAGATCGTCGACACGACGGTCCGGGCGGTGGGCCAGGTCCAGCAGGTGCTGGCCGCCTGGCAGGCCTGTGAGCGCCGTCTGAAGGGCGCGAGCAGCCCCGCGTTGCTGGCGAACCTCTCCGACGTACGCGCCCAGCTGGACGCCCTCGTGAAGCCGGGCTTCGTCACGGCGGCCGGGATACGTCGCCTGCCCGACCTGATGCGCTACCTGGTGGCCGCGGACCGTCGTCTCCAACAGATGCCGACCGGGGTCCAACGGGACACCACCCGCATGGAGAAGGTCCACGAGATGCAGGACGAGTACGCGTGGCTCCTGGAGCAACTCCCGCAGGGCCGCCCGGTTCCGTCCTCGGTCCGGGACATCCGCTGGATGATCGAGGAGCTCCGGGTCAGCTATTTCGCCCACGCGCTCGGCACGGCGTACCCCGTCTCCGACAAGCGGATCGTGAAGGCGATCGACGCGGCCGCACCGTAACAGCGCCTGCACACCGAGTGAGTTCGACCAGGCGGGCCCCCTCCTGTACAGTCTCATCTCGCGGCACAACGCACCATCAAGTGCCGCGAATCAAGGTCCTGTGGAGCAGCTTGGAGTGCTCGCCACCCTGTCAAGGTGGAGGCCGCGGGTTCAAATCCCGTCAGGACCGCAGTGAATGAAACCCACCTCCGTCGGGGGTGGGTTTTTTCGTGCACGCACGACAGCTTGTCGGCACCGGTCCGCGAGGGGGGCTGGGGGCGCAGCCCCCAGGGACGGCCCCCTTGACGCCGCCCAACCCGCCCGGTACCCAGAAACCAGGCCCCGTTCCACACAGGGCCACGGAGGTGGCGCATGGCGGCTTCGGTCAGGCACGAGACTCGGGCCCTGCTCCGTGCGCATCTGTCGGCCGCCGGCTCCTACCACCATGTGACCCGGTACTGCCCGATCTGCCACCGCCTGCTGCGGCTGGCCCTGGAGGCCCCTCCGCCCCAGGAACCGGATGACGACCCGGAGAGCGAAACCTCTTAGCGCACATAGGTCAGAGGCAACAAGCCATCTGGCATGTGACGGGTGTCACCGCATAAGTTTTTGAAACGGCGGAACTTACGACTCACCTACAACTGGTCAATTTAATATGTGCAATTGCACTCCTACGAGGGATGGTCCACAGGAGATCCGACACCCCTCCCCAGACTCCGACAAGGTCCCTCACAGGACCCCGCGATCCGCGCGCACGGACCCACGACCAGGCACAAAAAAGATCGCGCTGGACCCGGCGGAGTCCAGCGCGATCTACGACGCACCCTGTTCAGTTGCTTCAAAGGCGTTGGGCGTGGGCCCTGTTGGGGCAGAACCCGCGTCGCTTGGAGCTGTGCTGTCGGGCACCGTGGCCGGTTGGGGGACTAGCCGTCGTGCCCTTATTCAGTTGGTCAGGCTTCGCTGCGCTGCTGCGGAATGCCCGCGAGCAGGGCACGGACCTCCGCCTCGCGGTAACGGCGATGTCCGCCGAGCGTGCGAATCGAAGTGAGCTTGCCGGCCTTCGCCCACCGCGTGACCGTCTTGGGGTCCACACGGAACATCGTGGCGACCTCAGCCGGGGTCAGCAGCGGCTCGGCATCAGGGGTGCGAGCGGTCATGAGCGGCCTCCTCGGGAGAACCGAACCTTCTCGGTTCTTTCCTCTAAATTCTGCACCTTGACCCGCGTTGCCCGAAATGGCGTGTGCGGGTCGAGTCGGTTATAGGACGAACGGCTTGTCCTCGGCACTACAACTACACCATCTGTCCAACCGCGTAGGCCAAACCGATGGAATTGCCCTCCCAGGTGTCCATCAGCGACGGAAGCCGATGGACCATGCCATAGCGGACAGTCACACCACTGTGACGATCAGTCACAGGGGCGATCAGGAGTCATCCAGACCCCCCAAAGCGCGCATTGCCGAGATTCCGCCCAAAGCATGACGGATGGAGTCCTCCCCGGACTCCTTGTCCTATTTTGGCATGAGGAGGGGCAAGCGGCGCAAGGCATCTGCACGTGCGGTCCGTCACGCTTGGCATCAAACGTCCGGATCGGGACCTACGTCCCGTGTTGACGAACCGTAAGAATCCTATGCGCATCTGTTCGAAGATGTCAGCCACGTTCGAAGGCGAGCCGGCCCCGTCCGACTCCGCGTCAGTTCGCCGAGCGCCGGTCCCTGACCGACCGCCAGCGCTCCACGAGCCGCCCGTACGCCTCGCCCGCCGCCGCCCCGTCCCCGGTCCGCAGCGCCTCGATGCCGGCGGCCACGTCCGCCGCCGAGTGGTCGTCCTCCAGTTCGCCGGCCGGCAGGACGTGCACGAGACCGCCGTAGTCCAGCTCGACCAGGGACCGCGGATGGAACTCCTCCAGCCAGCGCCCCACGTCCACCAGACCCTCGATCAGCGGCCCGTCGTCCATCGCGTCCTTCAGGGCCCGCAGCGCCCGCGCCACCCGCCGCCGCGCCTGCACCATCGGCGTCCGGTACCGCAGCATCGGCGGCACGTCCCCGGCGGCCTGGTCGTAACGCCGCTCCTCGTCGCCGACGAGCACGAACCAGTTCAGCGGCACCTGCCAGGTCGCCGTGCGGATCCACGGCCGGGCGTCGGGGTTCCGGGCCAGCCAGCGCTCGTAGTCCTGGGTGGCCTGGTGCCGTACGAGCGGCGGGAGTACGGCGTCCAGGACCGGCGGCGGCAGCTCCTCCGCGAGGTCTCCCAGGGCCTGCCAGCCGCGCAGCCGGGTGCGCCAGGGGCAGACGCAGACCACGCCGTCGACCTCCACCACGAAGGCGTCGGCGCTCTCGTGCACCGGCACCGGGACCGGCGGGGTGGGCAGCAAGTCGGCCAGCGCGCGGCGCAGTTCGTCCTGGTACGACGGGCGGTCGGTGCGGCGGGCGTAGCGCGTCCAGTGGCCGCGCTCGGGCTCGGGGAAGGCGGCCAGCGGCTCGTAGACGCGCAGATAGGTCGCGTACGGGACGATCACCGAGGACACCTTCTTGGGCACGCCTGCTCCCTCCCCCGCCGGCCGTCGGGAAAACCTTCGGAACCCGCTCACAAACGCGCGGGAAAACTATGCAAATCGTCGCACGGACACCCCCCTTCGGTAGGTGATCCTGAACACTGCACGGATGGCGGCCCGACGCAGGCTCTACGCTCATGCGACAGGCACCCGCCACCCCTACGGAAGCCTGTCTCCAACCGCCGCCACTCACCCAGGAGTCACCACCGTGACCGACGTAGACAACGGCGTCCTGCACACCCTGTTCCACTCCGACCAGGGCGGTCATGAGCAAGTCGTGCTCTGCCAGGACCGGGCCAGCGGCCTCAAGGCCGTCATCGCCATCCACAACACCGCCCTGGGCCCCGCCCTGGGCGGTACGCGCTTCTACCCGTACGCGAGCGAGGAGGAGGCCGTCGCCGACGCGCTCAACCTCGCCCGCGGGATGTCGTACAAGAACGCCATGGCCGGTCTGGACCACGGCGGCGGCAAGGCCGTGATCATCGGTGACCCGGAGCGCGACAAGACCGAGGAACTCCTGCTCGCCTACGGCCGGTTCGTGGCCTCGCTCGGCGGGCGGTACGTCACCGCGTGCGACGTCGGCACGTATGTCGCCGACATGGACGTCGTGGCGCGCGAGTGCCGGTGGACGACCGGACGCTCCCCCGAGAACGGCGGCGCGGGCGACTCCTCCGTGCTGACCGCCTTCGGCGTCTTCCAGGGCATGCGGGCCAGCGCCCGGCACCTGTGGGGCGACCCGTCGCTGAACGGCCGTACGGTCGGCATCGCCGGAGTCGGCAAGGTCGGGCACCACCTGGTGGAGCACCTGCGGGACGAGGGCGCCGAGGTCGTGATC
The DNA here is from genome assembly GCF_057961495.1 of Streptomyces sp. P5F9. Classification (NCBI taxonomy): domain Bacteria; kingdom Bacillati; phylum Actinomycetota; class Actinomycetes; order Kitasatosporales; family Streptomycetaceae; genus Streptomyces; species Streptomyces sp. P5F9. The sequence continues at coordinate 7,320 of NZ_JBXVPZ010000258.1, forward strand.
ACGGACGTGCGCGAGGAGTCCGTACGGCGGATTCTCGACAAGCACCCGACCGGTGTGCGGGCCGTCGCGGACACGGAGGCACTGATCCGGGTCGAGGGGCTCGACATCTACGCCCCCTGCGCGCTCGGCGGCGCCCTGAACGACGCGACCGTGCCGGTGCTGACCGCCAGGGTGGTGTGCGGCGCGGCCAACAACCAGCTGGAGCACCCGGGCGTCGAGAAGGACCTCGCCGACCGCGGGATCCTCTACGCGCCGGACTACGTGGTGAACGCCGGCGGCGTGATCCAGGTCGCCGACGAGCTGCACGGGTTCGACTTCGAGCGGTGCAGGGCGAAGGCCGCGAAGATCTTCGACACCACGCTGGCAATATTCGCACGTGCGAAGGAAGACGGTATTCCGCCGGCCGCCGCGGCCGATCGGATCGCCGAGCAGCGGATGCACGAGGCGGCCGGCGCACGCGGACGCTGAGGTTCCGTTAAGCCGCTCGGCAGGCGTCTTCGGTACCCGTCGGCGACGACTTAGAGAGAACTCTCACGTTCGTCGGCGGGTCGCCTGCCAAGAAGTGGTTAAAATCGCGGTTGACCAGCGAGTACAGGGCACCTCGCGGGTCCTGGAGCCCGGCACGTGCTGCGGGCGACGTACCGTATGGGCGCGGGCTCAGGTACCGTGGAAGCCCTACGGACCGGTCTCTCCACGGAGAGTCCGTTCCAGATCATGAACGCGTGTCAAGACTCTGGGGCCACCGAGCCCCGTATCCGAGGGGGTCGAGCCATGGGGCGCGGCCGGGCAAAGGCCAAGCAGACGAAGGTCGCCCGCCAGCTGAAGTACAGCAGCGGCGGGACTGACCTCTCGCGTCTGGCCAATGAGCTGGGCGCTTCGACTTCGAGCCAGCCGCCGAATGGCGAGCCGTTCGAGGACGACGACGAGGAAGAAGACGACCCGTACGCTCAGTACGCGGATCTCTATAACGACGACGATGAGGACGAGGACGACGAGTCCGGTCCCCAGTCGCAACGTCGTGGCGCGTAATCGCTTGCGGCGCGCTCAGCGGTTAGATCTTCCCGTCAGCTGACTGCACCTCGCCCGGTCCGGGGCATCTAGCACCGGACCGGGTTTTGTGCTGCCGTTGATCAGACCGCGGCGCTTTTAGACCGAATACGTGCCGACCATCTCCGCGCCCGTCGCGTGATCGCCCCGCTCGGTGATCTCGCCCGCCACCCACGCCTCGACCCCGCGGTCGGCCAGGGTCTCCAGGGCCACGTCCGCGGACTCCTCCGGCACGATCGCGATCATGCCGACGCCCATGTTCAGGGTCTTCTCCAGCTCCAGACGCTCGACCTGGCCCGTCCTGCCGACGAGGTCGAAGATCGGGGCCGGGGCCCAGGTGGAGCGGTCCACGATCGCGTGGAGGCCGTCCGGGATCACCCGGGCGAGGTTGGCGGCGAGTCCGCCGCCGGTGACGTGCGAGTAGGCGTGCACATCGGTCGTGCGGGTCAGCGCCAGGCAGTCCAGCGAGTAGATCTTCGTGGGTACGAGGAGTTCCTCGCCAAGCGTGCGGCCGAGTTCCTCGATGCGCGCGTCCAGGGCGAGACCCGCCTGATTCAGGAGCACATGCCGGACGAGCGAGTACCCGTTCGAGTGAAGTCCCGAGGACGCCATCGCGATGACCGCGTCACCCGTCCGGATGCGATCCGCGCCGAGCAGCCGGTCGGCCTCCACGACGCCCGTACCGGCGCCGGCGACGTCGAAGTCGTCCGGGCCGAGCAGACCGGGGTGTTCGGCGGTCTCGCCGCCGACCAGGGCGCAGCCGGCGAGCACACAGCCCTCAGCGATGCCCTTGACGATCGCCGCGACACGCTCGGGGTGCACCTTGCCGACACAGATGTAGTCGGTCATGAAGAGCGGCTCGGCACCGCACACCACGATGTCGTCCATGACCATGGCGACCAGGTCGTGGCCGATCGTGTCGTAGACGCCGAGTTGGCGCGCGATGTCGACCTTCGTGCCGACGCCGTCCGTGGCGGAGGCGAGCAGGGGGCGCTCGAACCGCTTGAGGGCGGAGGCGTCGAAGAGCCCGGCGAAGCCGCCGAGGCCACCGAGGACCTCGGGGCGCTGAGTCTTCTTCACCCACTCCTTCATGAGTTCTACGGCGCGGTCGCCGGCGTCGATGTCGACACCGGCAGCCGCGTAGGAGGCACCGGAAGCGGAACTCTCAGACATTGCCTGGGATCTTTCGGGTTGGCGATACGGGGCTTACGGGCGACGGATCGCGTCGGCCGCGGCCGTGGCGGCCGGACCGGCCGCCAGCTCGGTCTCCAGGAGCTGCTTGCCGAGCAGCTCGGGGTCCGGGAGCTCCATCGGGTACTCGCCGTCGAAGCAGGCGCGGCACAGGTTCGGCTTGGCGATGGTGGTCGCGTCGATCATGCCGTCGATGGAGATGTACGCCAGGGAGTCGGCGCCCAGGGAGACGCCGATCTCGTCGACGGTCATGCCGTTGGCGATGAGTTCGGCGCGGGTGGGGAAGTCGATGCCGAAGAAGCAGGGCCACTTCACGGGCGGCGAGGAGATCCGGATGTGGACCTCGGCGGCGCCGGCCTCGCGGAGCATGCGCACCAGCGCGCGCTGGGTGTTGCCGCGCACGATCGAGTCGTCGACGACGACCAGGCGCTTGCCCTTGATGACTTCCTTCAGCGGATTCAGCTTCAGGCGGATGCCGAGCTGCCGGATGGTCTGCGAAGGCTGGATGAACGTACGGCCGACGTAGGCGTTCTTCACCAGACCCGCACCGAACGGGATGCCCGAGGCCTCCGCGTAGCCGATGGCGGCCGGGGTGCCGGACTCCGGAGTCGCTATGACCAGATCGGCCTCGACCGGAGCTTCCTTCGCGAGCTTGCGGCCCATCTCGACACGGGAGAGGTAGACGTTCCGCCCGGCGATGTCGGTGTCGGGACGGGCGAGATAGACGTACTCGAAGACGCAGCCCTTGGGCTTCGCATCCGCGAATCGAGAGGTGCGCAGGCCGTTCTCGTCGATGGCGACGAACTCGCCCGGCTCGATCTCGCGGACGTACGCGGCGCCGCAGATATCGAGGGCGGCGGACTCGGAGGCGACCACCCAGCCGCGCTCCAGCCGGCCGAGAACCAACGGGCGGACACCCTGCGGGTCGCGGGCGGCGTAGAGAGTGTGCTCGTCCATGAAGACGAGCGAGAAGGCACCCTTGACCTGCGGGAGGACAGCGTGGGCGGCTTCCTCGATGGTCAGCGGCTTGCCGTCGGTGTCGACCTGGGCCGCGAGGAGCGCGGTGAGGAGGTCGGTGTCGTTGGTGGCCGCTACGCGGGGCGTACGGCCTTCCTGCTTGGGGAGGTCGGCGACCATCTCCGCGAGCTGCGCGGTGTTGACCAGGTTGCCGTTGTGGCCGAGCGCGATCGAGCCGTGCGCGGTGGCGCGGAACGTCGGCTGGGCGTTCTCCCACGTGGAGGCGCCGGTGGTCGAGTAGCGGGCGTGTCCGACCGCGATATGACCCTGGAGCGAACTGAGGGAGGTCTCGTCGAAGACCTGGGACACGAGGCCCATGTCCTTGAAGACGAGGATCTGCGAGCCGTTGCTGACCGCGATTCCCGCGGATTCCTGGCCTCGATGCTGGAGGGCGTAGAGCCCGAAGTAAGTGAGCTTGGCGACCTCTTCACCGGGAGCCCAGACTCCGAAGACGCCGCAAGCGTCCTGGGGTCCTTTCTCGCCGGGGAGCAGATCATGACTGAGTCGACCGTCACCACGTGGCACGCCACCGAGTGTAGGCGAGATCGACCACTGGTCCGAATTCGGGTTACTCGCCGGTAGTGGATCACTTGGCGGCGACAGCACGCACGATCGTGCCGTTTTCGCTGGTCAGCGTGAGGGTGTCGTGATCGACTCGATAGCCGACCTGCCCGTCGAAGAGGGCGAGCAGGGCGCGTTCGGTGCCCATGAGTGAGGCGTCGCACATCATTCGGGTGGTGGACGGGCGGCCGAGGGTGATCCGCGTGGCGTCTACGGTGGCCGTCGCGTTGACGGCGTTGCAGCCGAGACGGCCGCCGACCCTGCCGCCGCTGCTGGTGTTCTTGGCGCTCGCGTCGTCGAAGGTGAGCCGCGGCTTGCCGTGCACCCGCTGTGCCGAGCCGTCCACGGTGATGCCCTGCACCCGCCAGTCGACGCCGGTGACGGGCCGTTGCTCCTCGACCGATCCGCTGCCGCTGTTCGCCTTCTCGCTGCCGCATGCCACGACGAGCGGGAGGATGGTCAGGACGGCGAGGGTGAATCGCTGTTTGTCCATGGGGATGGGACGGGAGGGGCGGAGGAGCGGTTCCCTGGTGCCCTTCGAGGTTCCGCGGCTCACCCCATGATCGGCAGCAGCCCGCCCAGATCCGCCCGCTCCCCGCTCGCGCTGACCTTCGCCCTTTCTACGGCGTCCTTCCACCGCGTCCGCCCGGTCGCGAGCCGGAGCCAGGTCAGGGGGTCGGTCTCCACGACGTTGGGCGGGGTGCCTCGGGTGTGCCGGGGCCCTTCGACGCATTGCACGACCGCGTACGGCGGGATGCGCACCTCGGTGGAGCCGCCGGGGGCCTTCGTGGCGAGGGCGTCGGCCAGCAGCCGGGTGCAGGCGGCGAGGGCCTGGCGGTCGTGGGGGACGTCCAGGCCGGGGACGGCTGCGTTGAGGTCGTCGGTGTGGACGCAGAGTTCGACGGTGCGGGTGACCAGGTAGTCGGCCAGGGGCATCGCGCCGGCGTTGGTTTCGAGCAGCCGGGTGCCGGGGTGGGTGTCGAGGTGGGCGGTGAGGGTTCGTTCGACGTCGGCGAGGTAGGCGTCGAGGTCGGGGTGCTGTGCGGCGAGCGTGCGCGTGAAGTCGGCGATGGCGGAGGAGTTGGCCCCGGTGGCGAAGGGCCAGTCGAGGATCACGGCGTTCTGCGCGGGCGGGGCCGGCCGGTCCAGGGCGCGGTGGACCGCGGTGATCGCCATCCCGATGTGCGCGACCAGCTCGCGTACGGTCCAGTCGCCCAGGCGGGTGGGCAGCGCGAGTTGGTCGGGGGTGAGCGTCCCTACGGCCTTTCGTACGTTGCCGAACTGGGTCAGGACCGCGGTGCGGGTCTTGGCGGGGTCATATGTACGGGCGCGCTTCTTGGCCGGGGGCATGGCGGGGAGCCTAGTGCTTGTCGCAGGGAGGCCTCACGGCGTTTTGCGCCCGTAGTCGCCGAGCCCGCTTTCCACCAACGTGAAGGCGCGCGCGGCGCGTTCGGGGGCGTCGGCGAGGTGGGCGGCCAGGTCCCGGGTGCCCTTCTGGGCGGCCAGGAAGACACGGTTCCGCAGGACCGGGGTCTCCAGGACGAGTTCGCGCAGCCGGCGGACGAACACCTCGTTGGCCAGGCCGACCGATGGGTCGCGCACCGCGCGGGCCGCGTCGGCGATCTCCTGCACGGACACGTTGTCGCTGCGCGGGCCGACCGGGCGAGGCACGTTTCCGGCGAGATTCGGTGCCGGAGACGCGGGTAGCACATCACCCCGTATCGGTCACTCGACCAGGGTTGTCCGGTCGACTCCGAACAGCCACGGCAAGCGCGCCTCAAAGGGGCCGGCAGAGTGCGGGCGCGCCGCCGTACCCGCCGCCGGACCGTCGGAGACACCACGCGGCTGCCGTCCCGATCGTCCGGGACCTGGACCCCGCCCATGGCATCGACAAGATTCCGTGGCTGGTCAGCGCGTATGCGCTCGCGTCGGCGGCGATCGCGACCTTTCTGGTGGGTTGATCGGCGGGCTGCTCGCCGGCCATGCGAACTGGCGGTGGATCTTCTACGTCAACCTGCCGGTGGGCATGGTGGTCCTGGTCACGGCCGTCTTCGCACTGAAGCTCCCCGGGCATCATATCCGGCGCCCGCTGGACTACTTGGGCGCGGGACTGGCGGCCGCGTTCTCCAGCTCACTGCTGCTGATGACGGACTGGGGCGGCAAGCAGTACGGGTGGGCTTCGCCGGAGATCATGGGTCTGGGCGTTGCTACGGCTGTGACGCTCACCCTGTTCCTCCGGCGCCAACTCCGGGCGCCTGAGCCGGTGTTGCCGCTGTCGTTGTTCAAAGTTCGCGAACTGCGGCTGGGCTTCGCGGTGCAGGCGATTCTCGGCGGGGGGCATCGCCAGTTCGTCGGCGGGGCTGTTCCTGGT
>NZ_JBXVPZ010000259.1:0-13373 GCF_057961495.1 Streptomyces sp. P5F9
CTCCCGGACGACTGGCCCGCCCACCCGGACCCGATCCTGGCGCTCAACCGCATGGGCAGCTTCGACTGGGACCTGGACAACGGCCTGTTCCACATGGACGCCCAGGCCCACGAGGTCTTCGACCTGCGCCCCGACGAATACGACGGACGCCCCGAGTCGCTGGCGATCCGGGTACCGCCGCCGGAGGGCTACCGGCTCGACGGTCTCGTCTCCCAGGCCATGAAGGACGGCAGCGAGAACTACGGCGCCTACTTCCGGATGCGGCTGCGCGACGGCACCCTGCGCTGGACCCACACCCAGGGCTACATCCGGCGCGACGAGACGGGCCGCCCGCGCCGGATCATCGGCATCGTCCGGGACGCCACCCAGGAACTCGCCGAGAGCGCGGCCCGCCGTGAGCAGGCCGCCCAGGACGCGGCGCTGCGCCGGCAGACCAACGTCGTGCAGCTCACCACCGCCGCCCTCGCGCACGCCCGCACCGTCCAGGACGTCATCGACGTCCTCAAGGACACCCACGGACTCGTCCATCTCGGCGCGACCAGCCTGGTCATGGGCCTGGTCGAGGCCGGCCGTATCCGGCTGGTCGCGGAGGGCCCCGAGGACAGCTTCGTGCCCGGCACGGAGGTCACCCGGATCGACGAGCCGTACCCGATGGGAGAGGTCGTACGGACCCTCGCGCCGGCGTTCATCGAGTCGCCGGAGGAGTTCGCCGAGCGGTATCCGCTCCTGTGGCAGAACATCACCGAGCTGAACATCACCGCGGCCGCCTATCTGCCGCTGATCGCGCAGGCGCGGCCGATCGGCGCGATGGGCCTGCTCTACAACGACCGGCGGGGTTTCACGGCGGACGAGCGCAATGTGCTCGTCGCGCTCGGCAGCAGCATCGCGCAGAGCCTGCAGCGGGCCATGTTCTACGAGCAGGAGAAGGACCTCGCACAAGGACTTCAGCAGGCGATGCTGCCGCGCGCGATCCCGAGTGTGCCGGGCGCCGATGTCGCCGTCCGCTACCGGTCCGCCAAGCTCGGGCGGGACATCGGCGGTGACTGGTACGACCTGATCCCGCTGCCGGGCGGGCGGGTCGGCGCGGTCATCGGCGACGTCCAGGGCCACGACACGCACGCCGCCGCCGTCATGGGGCAGCTGCGTATCGTCCTCAAGGCGTACGCAGCCGAGGGGCACACCCCGGCCACGGTGATGGCCCGGGCCTCCGTCTTCCTGCACGAACTGGACACCGAGCGCTTCGCCACCTGCCTCTACGCCGAGGTCGACCTGTCGACCGGAGTGGTGCAGGTGGTCAGGGCCGGCCATATCGACCCGCTGGTCCGGCAGTTGGACGGGACGTCCCGCCGTATGACCGTCGTGGGCGGGCTGCCGCTCGGGCTCTCCGCCGAGTTCGGGCGGCTCGAATATCCCGTCTCCACCATCGAACTCGACCCCGGCGAGACCCTGTTGCTGTGCACCGACGGCCTCGTCGAACAGCCCGGGGCCGACCTCGACGACGGCATGCAGACCCTCGCCGCGCTCATCGCCTCCGGCCCCGACGACGTACGCGACCTCGCCGATCTGCTCATCGACGTGGCCGAGGAGCGCGGCGGCGAGGACGACGTGGCGCTGCTCCTGCTGCGCCGGCGCGGCCTCGACGCCCCGCAGTCCGGCGGGCGGCTCCAGCAGCATGTGGCACCCGGCGACTCCGAGGCACTCACCGAGGCGCGGCACATGATCCGGGCCGCGGTCCGCGCGTGGGGCGCGGGCGAGCGTTCCGACGAGGTCGAGCTGGTCGCCGACGAGCTGATCACCAACGCGCTGATGCACACCGAGGGCTCCGCGATCGTCACCCTCAGGGTCCTCAACGGCACCGAACGCCGGCTGCGCGTCGAGGTCGAGGACTCCTCCAGCGCCCTCCCGCGCCGCCGCGAGGCGGGCGAGAACGGTGTCTCCGGGCGCGGTCTGCTCCTCGTCGACCTGCTCACGGACGTGTGGGGCGTGGAGGCGCGCGGCAGCGGCAAGTGCGTGTGGTGCGAGTTCCTGGTCCCGGACCGCACCTGAGCTGACCCCACGGGCCTCTGATGGCACCCTGGACGTATGCCGGAACTCCCCGAGGTCGAAGCGCTGAAGGACTTCCTGACCGAACACCTCGTCGGCCACGAGATCGTACGGGTGCTGCCCGTCGCCATCAGCGTCCTGAAGACGTACGACCCTCCGCTCACCGCGCTGGAGGGACACGAGGTGGTGGCCGTGCGTCGCTACGGCAAGTTCCTGGACGTCGAGACGGCCGGCGGCCCGCACTTCGTGACCCACCTCGCCCGCGCGGGCTGGCTGCACTGGAAGGACCGCCTCCCCGACGGCCCGCCCCGCCCCGGCAAGGGCCCGCTCGCGCTCCGCGTGGCCCTGGAGGACGGAGAGGGCTTCGACCTCACGGAGGCGGGCACGCAGAAACGCCTCGCGGTGTACGTCGTGGCCGACCCGCAGGAGGTCCCGGGCGTCGCCCGCCTGGGCCCCGACCCGCTCGCCGACGACTTCGACGAGACACGCTTCGCCGAACTGCTGAAGGACGAACGCCGCCAGCTCAAGGGCGCCCTCCGCGACCAGACCCTGATCGCCGGCGTGGGCAACGCGTACAGCGACGAGATCCTGCACGCGGCCAAGATGTCCCCCTTCAAACTGGCGTCGTCCCTGACCCCGGCCGAGACCCACACGCTCCACACGGCCCTGCGCACCACCCTGACGGAAGCCGTCGAACGCTCCCGAGGAGTGGCGGCAGGCCGCCTGAAGGCAGAAAAGAAGAGCGGCCTGCGCGTCCACGGCCGCACCGGCGAACCCTGCCCGGTCTGCGGCGACACCATCCGCGAGGTCTCCTTCAGCGACTCGTCCCTGCAGTACTGCCCGACGTGCCAGACGGGGGGCAAACCGCTGGCGGACCGACGGATGTCGAAACTGCTCAAGTAGCTACCAGGGAACAGCGGTCCCGTCCCACGACAGGAACCGCCCCGTAGGCCCGTCGTCCGGCAGCAGCGCCAGATCCACCGCACCCCGCGCCGCCTCCGCCGGATCCCCGTCGCTCGCGGCGGCCCGTTCGTTCAGGTCTGTCGCCCGTAGGCCGGGAGCCAGCGCGTTCACCTTGAAGCCCTCCGGCGCGAGGGACTGGGCGTAGAAGAGGGTCAGGGCGTTGAGCGCCGACTTGGACGAGCGGTACGCGGCGCCCGCTCCGGCGTGGGCGGCGAACTCCCGCTCCGGGTCGGCGCTCCAGGTCAGGGAGCCGGTGCCGCTGGAGACGTTCACGATGCGGGGGTGCTGGGAGCGGCGCAGGGCCGGGAGGAACGCGTTGGTGACGGCCAGGACGCCGAAGACGTTCGTCTCGTACGTACGGCGGAAGTCGTCGAGGGCCGCCTCCGGTGCCGGGCTTCCGCCGGCCATGATGCCCGCGTTGTTGACCAGGACGTCCAGGGCGTCCACCTGGCGTGCGGCCGCCGCGATGCTGTCCGTGTCCGTGACGTCGAGGATCAACTGCCTCGCGCCGCCGCCCAGTTCGGCTACGGCCCGTTCGCCCCGGCCCGCGTCGCGCGAGCCGACGTACACGGTGAACCCCTCGGCGACGAGCAGCCGGGCAATTTCCTTGCCGATGCCTTTGTTGGCTCCGGTGACGAGTGCTGTGGAATCGTTCATGGGGACGACGATTCCGCAGCCGGGGCCGGCGAACCAGGGACAACCGATCCCTGTCAGCCGGAGGCAGGCAGAGGGTGGCCGGACGGCCGTCGGAGGGAGGCAGCGTGACCGGGAAACAGGAGCTGGCCCGATTTCTGCGCGGGCGCCGGGAGTCGCTGGTGCCCGCAGATGTGGGGCTGGCCGGGGAACCGTCCCGGCGGACCCTCGGGCTGCGGCGGGAAGAGGTCGCCGAACTGGCCCACATGTCCGTCGACTACTACGCCCGCCTTGAGCAGGGTCGTGGCCCGCGTCCGTCGCCCCGCATCCTGGACGCCCTCGCCGGGGTGTTCCGGCTGACCCCGGCCGAGCGGACCCATCTGTTCCGGCTGGCGGGGACACCGGTGACACCGCTCGCCGCGCCGGTGCGGACCGTCCGCCCGCACGTGACGGAACTGCTGTGCCGTATCCCGGACACGGCGGCCGTCGTCACCGACGCCACCTACGACGTCATCGCCTGGAACCCGCTTGCGGGTGCCGTGTTCGGCGGTGATTTCGACGCGCGGCCGAACCTGGCGCGTCGGCGCTTCCTGGGGCGGCCCCAAGAGAGTTCCAGCGCCGAGGAGTTCGGTCACATCGTGGTGTCCCGGCTGCGGCGCAGCGCCGACCGCTACCCCCACGACCCCGGACTCGCCCGTCTGCTGGCCGAACTGCGCGCCGGGAGCGAGGAGTTCAGGGCGATCTGGGAGACCGGTCCCGTGCACGCCCCCGGCCATCGCACCAAGACCCTCACCCACCCGAAGGTGGGCCGGCTCCACGTGAACTGCGACGTGCTCACCGTCCCGCACGACGACCAGCAGGTCGTCTTCGTCACCGCGGACCCGGGGACCCCCTCCGCACGGGCCATGCGGCAACTGGCCCTCACGGGCCGGGAGTTCAGTGCGAGGTGAGCCGTACCAACTGCTGTCCGTCGGCCGTCCGCACGTCGTAGTGGTCGATCTCGGTGGGGTGCATCGCCGAGCCCCCCTGCATCGTGATCATCGTCGCGTCGTGCTCGGGCACCATCCAACTCGTCACGGTCTGCTCGGAACCGTCGCGGCCGACGACCACCAGACGACAGGACCGAGGGCCCGCACCGTCCTTGATCTTCAGGGACACATCACTGCCGTAGTTCTCGTTCGCGGCCGTGACCTGCGCCCACACGCCCGACTTCGCGTCGGTCGCCGTGAGTTGCACGGCACCGTCGCCGTGCGCGGCGAGCGTCGCCACCGCGGGACCGCCCACGGCGAACACCACCGAGGCGGCCACGGCGTACAGAAACCGCCGCCGTCCGGTCCGGTGCCGCGAGGCCACCTCGCCGAGCAACCGGTCCAGCAGCCGCGGACCGGGTTGTGCCATGGGGTGCACAGAGCGCGGCGTCGCACGCCGGTACAGCATCAACTGCCGTGAGGCGGGACCGAATTCGGTCACATGAGCCGCGCAACTGGTGCACTCCATGAGGTGATCCTCGAAGCGGAAGGCGTCCGCCTCGTCCAGCACGCCGAGCGCGTACGCGCCGACGTCGCGATGCCTTTCCAGGGACCTCATGCCGAATCCTCGTGCCGTTAGGTGCGGGTGGGGTTACTCCTTGCTCCCATCGGTACGCACCAGACAGTCGAATCACTCAAGGCACACAGAATCCCAAGTAACTGATTCGGAGCGGCCGGGCCCGCGGATTGGTCCCATCTCAAAAAAGATGGATGGCGAGATGGCCGAGCGGCAGACCCAGCTGCCAGGCGGGCGTCCAGACCTTCGGTCCGTCGTCCTCACCGGTCACCGGACCGCCTCCCGGGCCCGGTACCGCGTCCAGATCCGGCGCGAGCAACTCGGTCTCCTCCAGCCAGCGCCAGGCGGCCTCCGCGAGCGCCAGGTCCGGTGCGTCCGCTCCGGATTCGGCGACCTCGGCCGTCAACCTGGACATACGTGTCGCGACCCAGTCCTGCCACGGCTGGTCGTACGCCGTGAGCGAAAGCCAGGTCTCCAACTGGGTCACCACACGGATACCGGACAACTCGCCGTCGGTGTCGGACAGGAAGATGGTCAGCGCCAGCGCGTCCCGACCCGCGCGGAACTCGAAGGACGTCGGCGGCATCAGGTCGCCGGTCCGCAGCAACTCGTCGGCGATGTACTCGGCGTACAACCACGCCATGGGGACGGTGAGTTCACCGCCACCGGTGCCGTCCGTGCTCTCTTGACCTCTGTGCAGCATCCCTTCCTGCCTTCCTCCGGTGCGTGCGCGTCGCCCGGCCCGGGGCTCCGTCAGGAACCCCGAGCCCCCCAGTCCGGAACACGGATGAGGACAGCCGATTACTCAACCGGGTTCTGAGCAAGGCGCTTTACGGAGGTTTGACTAATGAATTGGTTTCACCGCAGGTCGGCCGCATAGCCCGGAAGCACCCGGCGGAGGGCGCGCAGCGCGTAGTACGCGCGGGACTTCACCGTACCGGGCGGAATCCCCAGTGCTGCCGCGGCCTCCGCCACACTCGCCCCGTGGAAATACACCAGCACCAGGACTTCACGGTGCTCCGGAGTGAGTGTCTTCACAGCCTCCCGCACATCGAGCGTCGCCGCCGACCGTTCCGCGTGATCGGCACAGACACGTGCGTTCTCCAGCACCGCGTCCCCGACCTCGGGCGGTCGCGCCTGCCGGGCCCGGCGCGCGTCGATGGCGAGCCGCCGGCCCACCGTCAGCAGCCAGGGCCGTACGGACTCGAAGGCGTCGGCGCGCAGCGCCTCGGGATGCTGCCAGGCCCGTACGAGGGTCTCCTGGACGAGGTCCTCGGCGCGCTGGCGGTCACCGTCGCAGAGCCGGAGCAGCAGCGCGAAGAGCGGCCTGCCGTGCTCGCGCTGCAGTGCGGCGAGCTCGTGCTCGGCGGTCGTTCCGTCTCTGAGCGTGGGTCCGGCCGTCATGGCCGTATGGCATCGCAGGGGGCCGCCCGGGGACAGGGGGCGCACCAGGGGCTTGCGGCGGACGGTCGATCGCGTCGACGAACGGTGCGACGAACGGTCCGCGTCACCCGGCGATCCGCCGCACGCGCACACCGGACGGGTCATCAGAGGCCGGAAGTCGTTTGCGGGGACGGTGAAGTTCATACCTATTGGTGGGTAAATATGACCACAGTGGGGTGAATTGATGATCGCACGCAGACAGCAGGTGGCCGTCGCCGTCGCCGGCATTCTCACCGCGGCCGCCGCCTGCCAGGCCCAGCACCACGACTCGAAGGCGTCCGGCCGCCCGGCGCCCCCCGCCGCCCGCGGCTTCACCCTCGTCGCCGCCGGTGACATCCTCCCGCACAACTCCGTCGTCGACCGCGCCCGCTTCGACGCAGGCGGCGCCGGCTACGACTTCCGGCCCATGCTCGCCCCGGTCCAACCCCTCGTCTCCCGCGCCGACCTGGCGCTGTGTCACATCGAGAGCGTCTACGGCGACTCCACCGGCACCGCGGCCCTCACTTCCCCGCCAGAGGTGGCCCAGGGCCTCGCCGCGACCGGCTACGACAGCTGTTCCACCGCGTCCGACCACAGCCTCGACGAGGGCGCCGTCGGCATCCAGCGCACCCTCGACACCCTCGACCGCGCGGGCGTACGGCACACGGGAACGGCGCGCACCGACGCCGAGGCGCGCGCGGTCACCCTGCTGCGTGCCGGTCCGGCGAAGGTCGCCCACCTCGCCTACACCGCCGACACGAACGGCGTCCCGCTCCCGCCGGCCGAGCCCTGGGCCGTCAACCTCCTCGACCCCGCCCGCGTCCTCGCCGACGCCCGGGCCGCCCGCCGCGCGGGCGCCGACGTGGTGGTCGTCTCCCTGCGCTGGGGCACGGCCGGCCAGAACGCCCCCGACCCGCAACAGCTCGCGCTGGCCAGGGAACTCACCGCCGCCCGCACCGGTGGCCGCCCCGACATCGACCTGATCCTCGGCACCCAGGCCCACGCCCCGCAGGCGTACGAGAAGGTCAACGGCACCTGGGTGGTCTACGGGCTCGGCGACCAGATCACCGGCGAGATGTACGACAACGCGGGCACCCAGGACCCCGGCGGCAACCTGAGCACCCTCGGCCGCTTCACCTTCGTACCGCCCGCCCGGCCCGGTGGGCGCTGGGAGGTGACGAAGGCGGAGTTCGTGCCGCAGCTGTTCGACATCGACGCGGGCCGGGTCGTCGACGTCAACCAGGCGATCGGCCGGGGCGCCGACCTGACGGGCGACCGCGACCGTGTCCGCGAGGTGGTGCTGAGCCGGGGCGCGGCGAAGGACGGGCTGGTGATGGGGAAGTAGCGGACGGTCAGTCCACGTCCACGTGGTCGAAGGTCCGGAGGATCTCGGTGAGGACCCGCACGCACGCGCTGACCTCGGCGTCGGTCAGATCGCCGCCGACCTGGCGGTTCAGGCGGTGCTCGCGGCCGAGGACGGACGTGATGACGGCGCGGCCCTCCTCCGTGAGCCGGATCAGGGAGGACCGCTGGTGTGCGGGGTTGGGTGTGGCCTCCACCCAGCCGTGGACCGACGCCTCGTTGACCATGCGCTGCACGAACTGCCGGCTAAGGGCCTGGGTCCGGCCCATCTGGGGCACCGTCATGGGCCCGTGCTGTCGCAGCAGGTCCAGTACGGCGCGTACGCCGACGGAGACCCCCTCGACCGGTTCGCCCTGCTCGACCTTGCGCAGGGCGCGCCGGTAGAGCGGGCCCACCAGGTCGAACACCTCGGTGAGGCGATGGCCGAGTTCGTCGGGGGAGAGGGGAGCGGAGTCGTTCACGGCCACATCATGACACCTGGGTTGCCAAACTCGGGTCAGGATGACACCTTGGTTGTCATGACAGCTGCTTCGGAACTGAGCTTCTTCGCATCTGCCGACGGGGACCTGGCCTACCGCGACGTGGGCACCGGCGACCCCGTGGTCCTCCTCCACTCCGGCTTCGCCGACCACCGTGTCTTCGACGACCAACTGCCGTCCCTCACCGCCGACTTCCGCGTCATCGCGCCCGACATCCGGGGCCACGGCTTCTCGGCCAACGCGAGCAAACCGTTCCGCTGGGCCGACGACCTGGCCGGACTCCTGCGCCACCTCGGCCTCGGGCCGGCGGTCCTGGTCGGCCTGTCCATGGGCGCGGGCGTCGCGACCGACACCGCGCTGGAACACCCCGAACTGGTCCGCGCGATCGTCGTCAGCGGCGGCGGCACCAGCGCGTTCGAGTACAAGGACCCGGAACTGCTGGAACACACGGCCCGCGCCGGGCAGTTGCTCGCCACCGGCGACATCGCGGGCTGGCTCGACCAGTTCACGCAAGGGGTGGCAGGCCCGCGCCGCACGGTGGCCGAGGTCGCCCCGTCGGTCATCCGCCGCCTGCGCGAACTGACCGCCCACACGATCTCCAAGCACACCCCGGGCGAGAAGGACTGGTACGTCCCGCCGGCCGACCCGTGGTCGGGCGTCCCGAAGCTCGACGTCCCGGTGCTGGCCATCCACGGCGCGGCCGACTGGCCCGACAGCATCGCCATGGCGGAACGCCTCGCCCGGACGGTCCCCAACGGCCGCTCCACGACCATCGAAGGCGTCGGCCACTACCCGAACATGGAGAAGCCCGAGGAGTTCAACACGATCCTCGGGCAGTTCCTGCGCTCCCTCTGACGGCTCCCTACGGTCTCTGCGGCTCTCTACGGCACCACCGTCACCGGCCACCGCCCCGCCTTCACCAACCGCACCGCCACCGAGCCGATGATCCGGTGGCCGGCCTGTTCGGAGGCGCCCACGATGACCGCGTCCGCCTTGAGCTGGTCGGCCGCCTTGACCAGGCCGCCGTAGGGGTCGCCGCGGAACGTGTGGAATTCCCAGCGGATGTCGAATATCCCCTTCACACGCTCGGTCTCGTTGCGGATCTGGGCGACCAGGTTCTCGGCGATCTCGTCGGTCGTGTCGGCGACCGGTGCCCCCATGGCCGCGCCCGCCGCCAGCACCGGCTGCACGTACACGAGGGCGAGCAGTGCGCCCTGGCGCCTGGCCAGCCCCGCGGCATAGGCCGCGGCCCGGAGGGAGGACTCGGAGCCGTCCACCCCGGCCACGATCACCTTGGGCCCGTCCGTGCCCCGCTCGAACTGAGTTGAGTGCTGTTCCGTCACGGCCGTGAGGCTATCGGAACCCGCAGGTCCTGAACCCGCCCGGGAGCGCTCGACGGGCGCGCCGCCCGCCCTGTTCCTACAGTCGGAACCATGACTGCCACGGTGGAGGCCGCCAGACCCAAGGACACCAAGGGGCCGATACGGCCGCCCGGCAACAGCTTCCTCAGCCGGGTGCCCGAAGGCTTCGCGACCTTCTTCGGCGCCCTCGGCCTGCTCTGCGTCCTGCTCGCCTTCATCGCCCCGCTGCGCCGCGTGCTGCGCCCGGTGGTCCGCTTCCTCGACCTGCTGATCGTCCCCGTCAGCGCCAACCTCGCCTACGCCGTCTTCCTCTTCCTGCTCGCCGCCGCGACCGCCGCCCGCAAGAAGATCGCCTGGTGGCTGGTCGTCGTCTACCTCGGCCTGCTGGTCCTGACGGATGTCCTGGGCGTGGCCCTCGGCCTGTACGCCGAGTCCCTCCCGTCCCTCATCGTGTGCGTCCTGCTGCTGGTCCTGCTGGTCGTGGCACGCGGACAGTTCTACGCAGCCTCCCGCCGCGCGGCCGTACGACGGGCCCTCGGCGTCCTCCTCGTCGGGCTCGCCGTCGCGATCCTCGCCGGCTGGGGACTGGTCGCCCTGTTCCCCGGCACCCTCCCGACGAGCCAGCATCTCGGCTGGGCCGCCGACCGGGTCTGCGGCGGCCTGGTCTCCACCCACTCCTTCGACGGCCGCCCGCCCCGCGCCCTGTACTTCCTCCTCGGCCTCTTCGGCGCGCTCGCCCTGCTCAACGCGGCCACCGTCCTCTTCCGCTCCCAACGCCTCGAAGCGGCCCTGCACGGCGACGAGGAGGACCGCATCCGCGCCCTCCTGAAGACCTACGGCGGCCAGGACTCCCTCGGCTACTTCGCCACCCGGCGCGACAAGGCCGTCGTCTTCTCGCCCAGCGGCAAGGCCGCCGTCACCTACCGCGTCGAGGCCGGCGTCTGCCTCGCCAGCGGTGACCCGGTCGGCGACCGCGAGGCGTGGCCGCACGCCATCGCCGCCTGGCTGGGCCTGGCCCGCCGCCACGGCTGGGCCCCCGCGGTGATGGGCGCCTCCGAGGACGGCGCGAGAACCTTCGCCCGCGCGGGACTCGGCGCCCTCCAGCTCGGCGACGAGGCCATCCTGCACGTCGCCGACTTCGACCTCGCAGGACGCGACATGCGCGTCACCCGGCAAGCCGTGAGCCGCGTCCGCCGCGCCGGCGCCACCTGCCGCATCCGCCGCCACGCCACCCTCACCGACACGGAGATGGAGGAGGTCGTCGACCGCGCCGACGCCTGGCGCGACACCGAGACCGAACGCGGCTTCTCCATGGCCCTGGACCGCCTCGGCGACCCGGCCGACGGCGACTGCCTCCTCGTGGAAGCGCTGGACGAGGACGGCAAGTTGCTCGCCCTGCTCTCCCTCGTCCCCTGGGGCACCGACGGCGTCTCCCTCGACCTGATGCGCCGCGACCGCACCGCCCCCAACGGGGTCATGGAGTTCATGGTCGCCGAACTCTGCGCCGCCGCACCGAAGTTGGGCGTCCGCCGGATCTCCCTCAACTTCGCCGTGTTCCGCTCGGCCTTCGAGGAGGGCGCCCGCATCGGCGCGGGCCCGGTGCTCCGCCTGTGGCGCCGCCTCCTGCTGTTCTTCTCCAAGTGGTGGCAACTGGAGGCCCTTTACCGCTCCAACGCCAAGTACCACCCCGAGTGGTACCCCCGCTTCATCTGCTACGGCGAGACCGCCTCCCTGGCCCGCATCAGCCTCGCCTCCGGCATCGCCGAGGGCTTCGTCTCCGTACCGTCGCTGCGCCAACTCTGGGGAAAGGGGCACCAGAAGAGCGGACCGCGGCCCGCGACCACCGCGGACCTGCCGCCCCTGTCGGCGCTCGGCCTCGACAGCGAGGACGAGGCCGACGGTCCTGAGAGCGGCCTGCCCGAACAGGTCCGCGTCCGCCACCACAAGCTCGACCGCCTCCGCGCCGCCGGCATCGACCCCTACCCGGTCGGCGTCCCGCAGCGCACCCACACCCTCGCCGAGGTCCGTGCGGGGGGCCAAGTCACCGTCGCGGGGCGGGTGATGCTCGTGCGCGACCTCGGCGGCATCGTCTTCGTCACCCTGCGCGACTGGTCCGGCGACCACCAACTCGCCCTCACCCGCGCCGAGTCGGGCCCCGGCCTCGACCGCTTCACCGCCGACACCGACATCGGCGACCACATCACCGCCACCGGCCGCGCGGGCACCAGCGACAAGGGCGAACCCACCGTCTTCGTCACCTCCTGGCAGCTCACCGGCAAGTGCCTGCGCCCGCTGCCCGACAAACACCGCGGCCTCACCGACCCCGAGGCCAAGGTCCGCATGCGTTACCTCGACCTCGTCGCGAGCCCGGAGGCCCGTGACGTCGTCCGCGCCCGCTCCACCGCCGTACAGGCCCTGCGCCAGGGCCTGTTGGAGCGCGGCTACCTGGAGGTCGAGACCCCGATGCTCCAGCAGATCCACGGCGGCGCCAACGCCCGCCCCTTCACCACCCACATCAACGCCTACGACCTCGACCTCTATCTGCGCATCGCCCCCGAGCTGTACCTGAAACGGCTCTGCGTCGGCGGCATGGAGAAGGTCTTCGAGATGGGCCGCACCTTCCGCAACGAGGGCGTCTCCTACAAGCACAACCCCGAGTTCACGATGCTGGAGGCCTACCAGGCGTACGCCGACTACGACGTGATGCTCGACCTCGTCCGCGAACTCATCCAGGATGCCGCGACCGCCGCCTTCGGCTCGCCCGTCGCCCGCAAGGACGGCCAGGAGTACGACATCTCCGGGCCCTGGCCCGTCAAGACCGTCCACGGCGCGATCTCCGAGGCGCTCGGCGAGGAGATCGACGCCGACACCGAACTGGCCCGCCTGCACCTCCTCTGCGACCGCGCGGGCGTTCCGTACGGCGCCGACGACGGGCGCGGGGACGTCGTACTGGAGATGTACGAGCGACTTGTGGAGGAGCCGACCCGGCTGCCGACCTTCTACAAGGACTTCCCGACCGACGTCTCCCCGCTCACCCGCCAGCACCGCACCGACCCGCGGCTCGCCGAACGCTGGGACCTCGTCGCCTTCGGCACCGAACTCGGCACCGCCTACTCCGAACTGACCGACCCCGTCGAACAGCGCCGCCGCCTCACCGCCCAGTCGCTGCTCGCCGCCGGGGGAGACCCCGAGGCGATGGAACTGGACGAAGACTTCCTCGACGCTCTCGAATACGCGATGCCGCCCACCGGAGGACTCGGCATCGGTGTCGACCGACTCGTCATGTTCCTCACCGGTCTGACGATCCGTGAGACGCTCCCGTTCCCCCTCGTCCGGCGCCGCTGAGCGCGCGAACACTGGGCCGGGCGGGTGTTTTCCTGCCGCCGCACCGGTGTTGCCGTGGGGCGGCGGTGTCCTGCCGGGCGACTGATGAGTCATGAAGAAGGATCAGTCGCTCACGCGCCGACGGGCTCTGCTCGCCGGCGCCGCTGCCGTCGGGGCGGCCGGCACCGCCGGTCTGCTGTACTCCGGACTCGCGGACGACGCCCCCGCCAAGGCTGCCGCC
>NZ_JBXVPZ010000260.1:0-13360 GCF_057961495.1 Streptomyces sp. P5F9
GGGTTGGAGCAGCTTGAGGCGGGAGCTGGAGGCGGGTGGTTCTTGCGGGGCGAACTCGTGGTCGGCGGAGGCTAGTTGGGGCGGCTCGGGGTGGAGACGGCGGTCGGGTGCGGGTGGCCCCTGTGGGGCGGAATCGCCTTCGGCGGCTGCGGGTGGTTCGTGCGAGGCGCGTTCGCCGTCGGCGGCTGCGGGCCGGAGCGGCTCAGGCCGGAGTGGGACGTTGGGTGCGGGTAGCCCCTGCCCGGCGAACTCGCTGGCAGTGACCGCAGGTTCAATCCGTTGCGCCTTCGGCGCCAGCCCGTTGCCCTCGCTCTCCTCGCGTCTCACAGCCGCACCTCGTCCTCATCCGCAGCCAGCACGTACTCCCCTTGGCGACCCCACTTGCCGCCCTCTCCCGGAACCAACAACTCGGCGATGTCCAGCACATGGTGGCCGGCCATCGCCGGCAGGCAGCTCCCCCTCGCCGGGCCGATTGCCGACGCCCAGTCGGGCGGGATCGAGGACGCGCCCCGGGTCGCGCCTGCCAGGGCGCCCGCCACCGCAGCCGTCGTGTCCGCGTCCCGCCCCATGTTCACCGCCGTGAGGACCGACTCCGTGAAGTCGCCGTCCGCCGCGGCGTATGCGCCGAAGGCGAGGGCCACCGCCTCGGGGGCCAGGTCGGTCCACGGGTAGCCGCCGATGACCACCGCGGAGCGGACCGCTCGCTCGCCTCGGTGGGCCACCGCCACCGCTCGGCGTAGGGAGCGGGCCGTCCAGGAGTCGTCGGGGACTACCGCCAGGGCAGACGCCACCACCGCGATCGTCGGCGCTCCCGCCATCGCCGCCGCCACGCCCGCCGCGACTGCCTGGCCACCGTAGATGCCCTCGCCGTCGTGGCTCACCGAGCCGTCGATCGCGACGAGACGGGCCGCTTCCGCCGGGCGGCCCGCCGCGAAGACGCCGAAGGGGGCCGCGCGCATGGCCAGGCCGTCGCTCCAGGCGTGGCGGTGTTGTGCCGAGATGGGGGCCGCCAGGCCTCGGCGGAGGTTCTCCAGGGTGCCGCGTTCGCTGAAGCCCGCTCCCCGGAACGGGCCCTCGTCGCGGTCCGCGATCCACTCGTGCCACGCCGCCTCCACATGGGTCGGCGTGAGGGCCGAGCCGTGACGGGCCAGGAGGAGGCCGGAGAAGATCGCGTACTCCGTGTCGTCCGTGCCGGCCGGGTTCTCCGCGACGTAGCCCGTGATGCGGCCCCAACGGGCGCGGATCTCCGAGGGCTTCATGTTCTCCGCCGGTGCGCCGAGGGCGTCTCCCACCGCCAGGCCGAGCAGCGCGCCGCGCGCCCGTTCGCGGAGTTCGGTGGCGTTCTTGGGCGCCGGGACCGGGGGAATGCAGGCGATCGATGCCATAAGCGGCCTCTCCTACGGGGTTCCCTCAGGGCGCCTCAGGGCGCGGAACCCTTTGCGGATGTCTCCCACGGGAGGCCTTCGGCAGAGCCTGACGGAGCGCGGCGTCACCCGGTCGACATCTGATCGGCCACTGTCACGTATGAGCGTTCGAGGGTAAAGGTGCAGGTTAGCCCAGCCTTTCCTTGCTGGAGGGCGGGAAATGAAAGGCGTATGTTGAGTGTTGTCGAAGAGTAGAACTTGTCTAAAGTTAGCCTCACCTTAGCTACCTGTCAGCTTTCCGTCAGCTGACTCTCAGCCTCCTGGGGGATCACCGCATGGCCATCATCGAGACCGAAGCGACGCTCCACGAGGCGCACCGCGACAACCACACCCACCGTGATGTGAACGGCGGCTGGCTGCGCCCCGCGGTGTTCGGCGCGATGGACGGTCTCGTCTCCAACCTCGCCCTGATGACCGGTGTCGTCGGTGGTGCCGTCAGTCATCAGACCGTCGTCATCACCGGGCTGGCCGGGCTCGCCGCCGGTGCCTTCTCCATGGCGGCCGGTGAGTACACCTCCGTCGCCTCCCAGCGCGAGCTGGTCGAGGCCGAGCTGGAGGTCGAGCGGCGCGAGCTGCGCAAGCACCCCGAGGATGAGGAAGGGGAGCTCGCCTCGCTGTACGTGTCCCGTGGGGTCGAGCCTGCGCTTGCCCGTGAAGTCGCCCGGCAGTTGTCCCGTGATCCCGAGCAAGCCCTGGAGATACATGCCCGCGAGGAGCTGGGCATCGACCCCGGGGATCTGCCCTCGCCGCTCGTCGCCGCCGTGTCGTCCTTCGGGGCGTTCGCGCTGGGCGCGCTGCTTCCCGTACTGCCGTTCCTGCTCGGGGCGACCGCGCTCTGGCCGGCGCTGCTGCTCGCGCTCGTCGGGTTGTTCGGGTGCGGTGCGGTGGTGGCCCGGGTGACCGCTCGGACCTGGTGGTTCAGCGGGCTGCGGCAGCTCGCGCTGGGCGGTGCGGCGGCCGGTGTGACGTACGCCCTGGGCACCTTGTTCGGAACGGTCGTAGGATAGCTCGACGCGCACTTATGCGCTGGGTCGCATAAGTAGCCGTTACTCGCTGGTTTCGAACGCTTAACCACTGGGCATGAGCCGTAAGCGCTGTGGGCAATGACGCCCGCTGCGCACCCGCGGGATGGGCTACGACGCTCCCTCTGCCCTGGACCGACGGACATCGATCTGTCCGCTTTGGTCCCCTTCACCTTCACCGCTTGTGCGGTGCACCGCCGCGACCCCGCGGCGTCCGCATGTTGGAACGGAGTATCCGGTTCCCGAGAACCGTTCCATCATGTAACCTGCACGAAATTTTGCGCTAACTCGCAGAGGGCCAACGTCGTCCCTATGCCCATGCATATGCCACGACGACGACGGGAGAGCCGATGCGTACGCCGCGCCAGCCGTCCCAGCACACCGCGAATGGCCAGAACTGGTCCTTCATGGATGCTCGCCCTGCCGCGCAGGGTATGTACGACCCCCGCAACGAGCACGACGCCTGTGGCGTCGGCTTCGTGGCCACCCTCACCGGCGAGGCGAGCCACGCGCTGGTCGACCAGGCGCTCACGGTGCTGCGCAACCTGGAGCACCGCGGTGCGACGGGTGCCGAGCCCGACTCCGGCGACGGCGCGGGCATCCTGTCCCAGGTGCCGGACGCCTTCTTCCGCGAGGTGGCCGGATTCGACCTTCCCGCCGCCGGTGGATACGCGGTCGGCATCGCCTTCCTGCCCGAGGACGGCGCCGACGCGACCGTCTCACAGGTCGAGACGATCGCCGTAGAGGAAGGCCTCACGGTTCTCGGGTGGCGCGAGGTTCCCACCGCGCCCGAACTCCTCGGCGCCACGGCCCGCTCCACCATGCCGCTGTTCCGTCAGCTCTTCGTGAGCGACGGGCAGAGCCAGGGCATCGACCTCGACCGCAAGGCCTTCGCGCTGCGCAAGCGCGCCGAGCGCGAGGCCGGCGTCTACTTCCCGTCGCTCTCCGCGCGGACCATCGTCTACAAGGGCATGCTCACCACGGGTCAGCTGGAGCCCTTCTTCCCGGACCTGTCCGACCGGCGCTTCGCCTCCGCGATCTCGCTCGTGCACTCCCGGTTCTCCACCAACACCTTCCCGTCGTGGCCGCTCGCCCACCCGTACCGCTTCGTCGCGCACAACGGCGAGATCAACACGGTCAAGGGCAACCGCAACTGGATGGCGGCCCGCGAGTCCCAGATCGCCTCCGACCTCTTCGGCGACCAGGACAAGATCGACCGGATCTTCCCGATCTGTACGCCCGAGGCCTCCGACTCCGCGTCCTTCGACGAGGTGCTCGAACTCCTGCACTTGGGCGGGCGTTCGCTGCCGCACTCCGTGCTGATGATGATCCCGGAGGCGTGGGAGAACCACGACTCCATGGACCCGGCCCGCCGCGCCTTCTACCAGTTCCACGCCACGATGATGGAACCCTGGGACGGCCCGGCCTGCGTCACCTTCACCGACGGCACCCAGGTCGGCGCGGTCCTCGACCGCAACGGCCTGCGCCCCGGCCGCTACTGGGTCACCGACGAGGGCCTCGTCGTCCTCGGCTCCGAGGTCGGCGTCCTCGACATCGACCCCGCGAAGGTCGTCCGCAAGGGCCGCCTCCAGCCCGGCCGCATGTTCCTCGTGGACACCGCCGAGCACCGCATCATCGAGGACGACGAGATCAAGGCCGGCCTCGCCGCCGAGAAGCCGTACGCCGACTGGCTCGAAGCCGGTGAGATCGAGCTGTCCGACCTGCCCGAGCGTGAGCACATCGTGCACACCCACGCCTCGGTCACCCGCCGCCAGCAGACCTTCGGCTACACCGAGGAAGAGCTGCGCGTCATCCTCGCGCCGATGGCCAAGGCCGGTGCCGAGCCGATCGGTTCGATGGGCACCGACTCGCCGATCGCCGCGCTGTCCGCCCGCCCGCGGCTGCTCTTCGACTACTTCACCCAGCTGTTCGCGCAGGTCACCAACCCGCCGCTGGACGCGATCAGGGAAGAGCTCGTGACCTCCCTGCGCTCGTCCCTCGGCCCGGCGAGCAACCTGCTGGAGCCGACGGCCGCGTCCTGTCGTAGCGTCACCCTGCCCTTCCCGGTGATCGACAACGACGAGCTGGCCAAGCTCATCCACATCAACGCCGACGGCGACATGCCCGGCATGAAGGCCGCGACCCTCTCCGGCCTGTACCGGGTCTCCGGCGGCGGCGACGCCCTCGCCGCCCGCCTCGCCGAGATCTGCACCGAGGCCGACGCCGCGATCGAGAACGGCGCTCGCCTGATCGTCCTCTCGGACCGGCACTCGGACGCCGAGCACGCGCCGATCCCGTCGCTGCTGCTCACCGCCGCCGTCCACCACCACCTCATCCGCACCAAGCAGCGCACCCAGGTGGGCCTGCTGGTGGAGGCCGGTGACGTCCGCGAGGTCCACCACGTCGCCCTGCTCATCGGCTTCGGCGCCGCGGCCGTCAACCCGTACCTGGCGATGGAGTCCGTCGAGGACCTCGTCCGCGCGGGCACCTTCCTCACCGACATCGAGGCCGAGCAGGCCATCCGCAACCTGATCTACGCGCTCGGCAAGGGCGTCCTCAAGGTCATGTCGAAGATGGGCATCTCGACCGTCGCCTCCTACCGGGGCGCCCAGGTCTTCGAAGCGGTCGGCCTGGACGAGCAGTTCGTCAACAGCTACTTCAGCGGTACGGCCACCAAGATCGGCGGCGTCGGCATCGACGTCATCGCCCAGGAGGTCGCCGCCCGCCACGCGAAGGCATACCCGGCGAGCGGCATCGCGCCCGCGCACCGCGCCCTCGACATAGGCGGCGAGTACCAGTGGCGCCGCGAGGGCGAGCCGCACCTGTTCGACCCGGAGACGGTCTTCCGCCTCCAGCACTCGACGCGCACCAACCGCTACGACATCTTCAAGAAGTACACGGACCGCGTGAACGAGCAGTCCGAGCGGCTGATGACCCTGCGCGGCCTCTTCGGCTTCAAGTCGGACCGCCCCTCGATCTCCATCGACGAGGTCGAGCCCGTCTCCGAGATCGTCAAGCGCTTCTCCACCGGCGCCATGTCGTACGGCTCCATCTCCCTGGAGGCGCACGAGACCCTCGCCATCGCCATGAACCAGCTGGGCGGCAAGTCCAACACCGGTGAGGGCGGCGAGGACGCGGACCGGCTCTACGACCCGGCCCGCCGCAGCGCCATCAAGCAGGTCGCCTCCGGCCGCTTCGGCGTCACCTCCGAGTACCTGGTCAACGCGGACGACATCCAGATCAAGATGGCCCAGGGCGCCAAGCCCGGCGAGGGCGGCCAGCTGCCCGGCCACAAGGTCTACCCGTGGGTCGCCAAGACGCGGCACTCGACGCCGGGTGTCGGGCTCATCTCGCCGCCGCCGCACCACGACATCTACTCCATCGAGGACCTCGCCCAGCTGATCCACGACCTGAAGAACGCGAACCCGCAGGCGCGGATCCACGTGAAGCTGGTCTCCGAGGTCGGTGTCGGCACGGTCGCCGCGGGTGTGTCGAAGGCGCACGCGGACGTCGTGCTCATCTCCGGCCACGACGGCGGTACGGGTGCTTCACCTCTTACGTCTTTGAAGCACGCCGGTGGACCTTGGGAGTTGGGCCTCGCCGAGACCCAGCAGACGCTCCTTTTGAACGGCCTGCGCGACCGGATCGTCGTCCAGACCGACGGTCAACTCAAGACCGGCCGTGACGTCGTCATCGCCGCGCTGCTCGGCGCCGAGGAGTTCGGTTTCGCGACCGCGCCGCTCGTCGTCTCCGGCTGCGTCATGATGCGCGTCTGCCACCTGGACACCTGCCCGGTCGGCATCGCCACCCAGAACCCGGTGCTGCGCGACCGGTTCGCCGGCAAGGCCGAATACGTCGTGAACTTCTTCCAGTTCATCGCCGAAGAGGTCCGCGAGATCCTCGCCGAGCTGGGCTTCCGCACCATCGAGGAGGCCGTCGGCCAGGCCGGCACGCTCGACGTCGAGCGCGCGGTGGACCACTGGAAGGCGCAGGGCCTCGACCTCGCCCCCCTCTTCTACGTCCCCGAACTCCCGGACGGCGCGGCCCTCCACCAGGTCATCAAGCAGGACCACGGCCTGGAGAAGGCGCTCGACAACGAGCTGATCAAGCTCGCCGCCGACGCCCTGGCCGCGTCCAGCGCCACCGACGCCCAGCCGGTGCGCGCGCAGGTCGCGATCCGCAACATCAACCGCACGGTCGGCACGATGCTCGGCCACGAGGTGACGAAGAAGTTCGGCGGCGCGGGTCTGCCCGACGACACCATCGACATCACCTTCACCGGCAGCGCGGGCCAGTCCTTCGGCGCCTTCCTCCCGCGCGGTGTCACGCTGCGCCTGGAGGGCGACGCCAACGACTATGTCGGCAAGGGCCTTTCGGGCGGCCGGGTCATCGTCCGTCCCGACCGGGGCGCCGACCACCTCGCCGAGTTCTCCACCATCGCGGGCAACACCATCGCCTACGGCGCGACCGGCGGCGAGCTGTTCCTGCGCGGTCGTACGGGCGAGCGGTTCTGTGTCCGCAACTCCGGTGCCACGGTGGTCTCCGAGGGTGTGGGTGACCACGGCTGCGAGTACATGACCGGCGGCCGGGCGGTCGTGCTCGGCGAGACCGGCCGCAACTTCGCGGCGGGCATGTCCGGCGGCATCGCCTACGTCATCGACCTGAACCCCGACAACGTCAACGTCGGAAACGCGGGCGCCGTCGAGGAGTTGGACGACACCGACAAGCAGTGGCTGCACGACGTGGTGCGCCGGCACGCCGAGGAGACCGCCTCGACGGTCGCCGAGAAGCTGCTCGCCGAGTGGGCCGTGTCCGTGGACCGCTTCAGCAAGATCATCCCCAGTGCCTACAAGGCAGTGCTCGCCGCCAAGGACGCCGCCGAGCGAGCGGGTCTCTCCGAGACCGAGATCACCGAGAAGATGATGGAGGCGGCGATCAATGGCTGACCCGAAGGGCTTTCTGAACCACGGGCGCGAGGTCGCCAAGTCCCGTCCCGTGGACGTCCGTCTGAAGGACTGGAACGAGGTCTACGTCCCCGGTTCGCTGCTGCCGATCATCAGCAAGCAGGCCAGCCGGTGCATGGACTGCGGCATCCCGTTCTGCCACAACGGCTGTCCGCTGGGGAACCTGATCCCCGAGTGGAACGACTACGCCTACCGCGAGGACTGGACGGCCGCCTCCGAGCGCCTCCACGCGACGAACAACTTCCCCGAGTTCACCGGGCGGTTGTGCCCCGCGCCGTGCGAGGCGGCCTGTGTGCTGGGCATCAACCAGCCGCCGGTCACCATCAAGAACGTCGAGGTCTCCATCATCGACAAGGCGTGGGAGACCGGCGACGTGGCCCCGCAGGCCCCCGAGCGCCTCTCCGGCAAGACCGTCGCGGTCATCGGCTCGGGCCCGGCGGGCCTCGCCGCCGCCCAGCAGCTCACCCGGGCCGGCCACACCGTCGCCGTCTACGAGCGCGCGGACCGCATCGGGGGCCTTCTCCGGTACGGCATCCCCGAGTTCAAGATGGAGAAGCGGCACATCAACCGCCGTATCGAGCAGATGCGCGCGGAGGGCACCCGCTTCCGCACCGGCATCGAGATCGGCCGCGACCTCAAGGCCACCGACCTCCGCAAGCGCTACGACGCGGTCGTCATCGCCGCCGGCTCCACCACCGCCCGTGATCTCCCCGTCCCCGGACGGGAGTTGACCGGCGTCTACCAGGCGATGGAGTACCTGCCCCTCTCGAACAAGGTCCAGGAAGGCGACTACGTCACCGCCCCGATCTCGGCCGAGGGCAAGCACGTCGTCGTCATCGGCGGCGGCGACACCGGCGCCGACTGCGTCGGTACGGCACACCGCCAAGGTGCCGCCTCCGTCACGCAGTTGGAGATCATGCCCCGCCCGGGCGACGAGCGGAACGCGGTCGCGCAGCCCTGGCCGACCTTCCCGATGCTCTACAAGGTGACGTCCGCGCACGAGGAGGGCGGTGAGCGGGTCTACTCCGTCAACACCACCCACTTCGAGGGCGACGAGGACGGCAACGTCCAGTGGCTGCACCTCGTCGAGGTCGAGTTCGTCGAGGGCAAGCTGACCCAGAAGCCGGGCACGGAGCGCAAGATCCCCGCCCAACTGGTCACGCTGGCCATGGGATTCACCGGCACCGACCGCGAGAACGGCCTCGTCGACCAGTTCGCCCTGGGCCTCGACGAGCGCGGCAACATCGCCCGCGACGCCGACTTCCAGACCAACGTCCCCGGCATCTTCGTCGCCGGTGACGCGGGCCGCGGCCAGTCCCTCATCGTCTGGGCGATCGCGGAGGGCCGCTCGGCCGCGCGCGGAGTCGACCGCTTCCTGACCGGCGTCAGCGAACTGCCTGCGCCGATCCGGCCGACGGACCGGGCGTTGATGGTCTGACGGTTCATCAAAAGACGTCCGCACAAAGACGTGCGGAGCACGAGACGGCGCCTGCCTTGTCCCCGACCGGACCCGGCAGGCGCCGCCGCATGTCCGGGACCGACTCCCGCTCCTCTACGGCACCTTGTACGTCTCCCCGTACACCTTCCACACCAGCGGCGTCCGCAGCTCCAGGTTCCCCTCCTCCAGGAACTTCTGCTGGGCCGTGTCGATGCGGGTGGTGTCGATGCCGGGGTGCTTGGCCCGCATGGTGGCGCGGCGGACGTCGAGGAAGGCGCTCAAGTAGGCCTCCTCGGAGCCGCCTTCGGCAGGGGGCTCGGCCTGCCGCATCGCGCGCTCCCGGATGCCGTAGAAGCCGTCCGTGCCCGGGCCGTGGAAGACGATCGCGTCGTAGTAGATGAACTGGCCGAGCGGACCCAGACCGTCGCGCTTGGCGGCGCCGACCGCCGGGTCGAAGTAGATGCGGTCGCGCTCCGCGTCCTGCGCCGCCTGGAAGGCCGGGACCTTCGCCTCGGTGCGCCAGGCGGCCGGGAAGCCGGGGTCGAGGCCCTCGTGGGAGTCCGTGCCGTCGACCTTGCGCAGGGCGGGGAGGTAGCGGGCGAGACCGTTGTCCGGGTGGGCGGCGGTGTAGCGCTCGACCAGGACGAGCAGGTCGTGGGTGCCGGTGCAGAAGCCGATGACGCCCGCGGTGTAGCCCTGTCCGTCGCCGATGTCCTGGATGTAGGCGTACGCGCTGCGCCAGTCGAGGGTGGAGTTCTCGGCGCTGGCCACCAGCTCCTGGGCGAGGTTCTTCATGGCCGGCGCGGCCAGGCCCTCGGGCGCTCTGCGCTGGGTCGCGGCCGAGGGCGCCCCGGGCCGCGGGTCGTCGTGGGCGGTGGACGAGGAGCCGTAGGCCGTCGCCGCGAGGACGACGGGTACGGCGGCGAGCATCAGGACGCCGGCGCGTTTCATGGGCCCAGCGTAGGTGTGGTTACGTCCCTTATTCCGGGGTTGGGGGGACATTGCTCTCGCGGCACCGGCGTGGCGTAATCTCGGCCTTTTCGCCGTGATCCGAAGGGAGCCCCTGTGGCCGCGATCTCGCTCAGCAAGGTCGAGGAGACCGCGCCCGCGCTGGTCAGCCTGTACAAGAGCGCCGGGGTCTCGCTGCGCAAGCACGGGCTGGACGGGCAGCGGGCGGCCGTCTATCTCGTGGTCGACTACTCGGGTTCCATGAGGCCGTACTACAAGGACGGCAGCGTGCAGGCGCTCGCCGACCGGGTGTTGGGCCTGTCGGCACACCTCGACGACGACGGGACCGTGCCGGTCGTCTTCTTCTCGACGGACATCGACACCGTCACGGACATCGCCCTCGACGACCACCAGGGGCGGATCGAGCGGATCGTCTCCGGGCTCGGACACATGGGGCTGACCAGCTACCACCTGGCCATGGACGCCGTCATCGACCACTATCTCGACAGCGGCGCGAAGGACCCGGCCTTCGTCGTCTTCCAGACCGACGGCGGCCCCAGCAACAGGGCCGCCGCGGAACGGTACTTGTGCAAGGCGGCGAGGCTTCCGCTGTTCTGGCAGTTCGTCGGATTCG
Organism: Streptomyces sp. P5F9; assembly: GCF_057961495.1. Taxonomy (NCBI): domain Bacteria; kingdom Bacillati; phylum Actinomycetota; class Actinomycetes; order Kitasatosporales; family Streptomycetaceae; genus Streptomyces; species Streptomyces sp. P5F9. Next base: position 10,431 of record NZ_JBXVPZ010000260.1, read on the forward strand.
GCAAGGCGCGGAGCAAGCAGTTCGAATTCCTGCGCAGGCTGGACGAGTTGGCGGTGCCGCAGAAGCGGGTGATCGACAACGCCGGTTTCTTCCCGGCCGGTTCGGATCCCCGGAAGATGTCCGACGACGAGCTGTACGACCGGCTGATGGGCGAGTTCCCGCAGTGGCTCGCGGCGGCCCGGGAGCGGGGGATCGTCCAGTGATCCGCGCCCTGCCCGCCTCGGCCCGAACCGCCGTGCCCTGGAAGAACGGTGGCGGTGTCACGCGGGAGATCGCCGCCTGGCCCGAGGGCGCGGGCATGGACGACTTCGGGTGGCGGGTGAGCCTCGCCGAGGTCGGGGCGGACGGGCCGTTCTCCGCCTTCCCCGATGTCGACCGCACCCTGACCGTCGTCGAGGGCGCCGGTATGGATCTGACGGTTGGCGGCGAACGGTGGCTGGTCAACACCCGTTACGAACCACGGGATTTCAGAGGCGACGTACCGACCGACTGCCGACTGCTGGACGGGCCGGTCGTCAACCTCAACGTCATGTGGCGCAGGGGCGCGGGCGCTACGACCCCCACGGTCGCCGTGGTCCGAGGGCGGCTGCCCCTGCGCGCGGGCACCCTGGTGGTGGCGCTCGACGGGGCCGCCGAGGTGGCCGGAACGACTCTCGGGCCGTACGACGCCGTGCAGTTGGGCGATGAGGAGGCGGTCCTGCACGCGCGGGGCCGTACCGCCGTGATCGGGCTGCCATTGCCCGCTGACGCACCGTTGGCTTAGCCCGGACCTCGTGACACCCTGTGGGGTGATCCGGACGGGGAGGGCGACGAACGTATGGACGGCGCACGAACGGTGAACGGCACGGCGGGCGGTGCACGGCCGGGCGAGGCCGGCAAAGGGGAGAAGCTCGCCGACTGGGCGGACGGGCGGCTCGGGCTGTACGCGATCGCCAAGTCCAATATGCGCAAGGTCTTCCCGGACCACTGGTCCTTCATGCTGGGCGAGATCTGCCTCTACAGCTTCCTCATCCTGATCCTCACCGGCGTCTATCTCACCCTGTTCTTCGAACCGAGCGGCGTCGAGGTCATTTACCACGGCTCGTACGCGCCGTTGAACGGCATCCCGATGACCCGGGCGTTCGAGTCCACCCTCGACATCAGCTTCGACGTGCGCGGGGGGCTGCTGATCCGGCAGATCCACCACTGGGCGGCCGTCGTCTTCATCGCCGGCATGCTCATCCACATGATGCGGGTGTTCTTCACCGGCGCGTTCCGCAAGCCGCGCGAGATCAACTGGGTGTTCGGCTGGACCCTGTTGTTCCTCGGCATCATCACCGGGCTGACCGGCTACTCGCTCCCCGACGACCTGCTGTCCGGCACCGGCATCCGCTTCGCGGACGGCGCCATCCTGTCCGTGCCGATCGTCGGCACGTACATGTCGATGTTCCTGTTCGGAGGCGAGTTCCCGGGGCACGACATCATCTCGCGGCTCTTCCCGGTCCATGTCCTGCTGCTGCCGGGGATCATGCTGGGCCTGGTGGTCGCGCACCTGATCCTGGTCTTTTACCACAAGCACACCATGTATCCCGGACCCGGACACAACCAGAAGTCCGTGGTCGGCATGCCGTTCCTGCCGGTCTACATGGCCAAGGCGGGCGGCTTCTTCTTCCTCGTCTTCGGCGTCCTCGCGATCATGGGCGGGATCGCCAGCATCAACCCCGTGTGGGCCTTCGGACCGTACCGGCCGGACCTGGTGACGACCGGCGCCCAGCCCGACTGGTATCTCGGCTTCTCCGAGGGGCTGATCCGGGTGATGCCGGGGTGGGAGCTCAACGCCTGGGGCCACACACTGGAGTTGGGTGTCTTCATCCCTTTCACGCTCTTCCCGCTGATCCTCGCCGCCATCGGCGCCTACCCCTTCATCGAGGCCTGGATCACCGGCGACAAACGCGAACACCACATCCTGGACCGGCCGCGCAACATGCCTGTGCGCACCGGTCTCGGGGTGGCCTGGCTGAGTCTGTACGCGGTGCTGCTGATCGGCGGCGGCAACGATGTCGTGGCCACGCATCTCGATCTCTCGATCAACGCGATCACCTGGTTCGTGCGGATCTCGTTCTTCGTGATGCCGGTGGCCGCGTTCATCGTCACCAAACGGGTCTGCATGGGACTCCAACGGCGGGACCGGGACAAGGTGTTGCACGGCCGCGAGTCCGGCCTCATCAAGATGCTGCCGCACGGCGAGTACGTCGAGGTCCACGAACCCCTCACCCCGGACGAGCGGTTCAGGCTCACCCAGCACGAACAGGAACCGGCGTACGCGATCGGCCCGCTCGTCGACGCGAACGGCGTCGAGCGGCAGGTCAAGGGCGGGCAGCGGGTGCGGGCCCGGCTGGCCAAGGCGATGTTCGGACCCGAGACCCACATCCCCAAGCCGACGCCGGAGGAGTACAAGGAACTCACGAGCGGCGACCACCACCACTGATGCCGCTGAGCACGGCGGCCCGGCATTCGCCCGGGCTGCCCCAACTCGCGCGCAGGGCACGGGCCTTGGTCAGCCACAGCGACAGGTCGTACTCCGCGGTGTAACCGATCGCGCCGTGCAGCTGAAGCGCCGTACGGGCGGTCCTGTACGCCGCCTCGCACGCCGTGACCTTGGCCGCGGCCACGTCCGACTCCGTCATGGTGAGCGCGGCACCGAAGACCATCGGGCGCGCGAACTCCAACGCGACCTTCGCATCGGCCAGTTGATGCTTGACCGCCTGGAACGAGCCGACGGGCACCCCGAATTGGGTCCGCTGCTTGACGTGGGCGACGGTCCTGTCGAGCAACGTGAGCCCGACACCGAGGGCTTGGGCGGCGGTGGCGAGGCGGGCCCAGGTGAGGGCGTGGGCGACGGCGGCGGTCACGTGCGGGCCGACAGCGAGGAGTTCACCGCCGGTGGGGGT
>NZ_JBXVPZ010000261.1:0-13333 GCF_057961495.1 Streptomyces sp. P5F9
GGGCCGATGGGAGGTGCCGCGTAGGGGATGCCCCGGAAGACCGCGATCCCGTTCTCGTACCGGCCGCGCACCGCCCCGTAGGGGGTGCCGACCACGGGGTTCATCTGCTCTGCCCTCATCTGCCCACCAGCTCCTCGCCACGCTCGTGAACCACGCTCATCAGAGCATCACATCGCGCCCGGCTATTCCGGCGGACGAACTCCGCCGGCCGGGTCATGCCGCACGACGTCACCTGCCTCCGGTCCCGGAACCGATCGAAATATTTCCGCGCTCGGGGTCCCTTCTCACCGATTGACCCCCGCTCCACGGCAGATCTACGGTAGAAGACGTTTTCAGAAAACGTTTCCGACATCGTTCTCACGTCGTACTCACGCCGCACTACTGGAGGGTCATGCCCAGCGCCCAGCCGCCGAGGGCCGTGTTCGCCATGGATCCGGTGCACCTGCCCCTGCTCTTCCCCTCACCCCTGATGGACCGGCTCCGGCAGACCGCCGAGATCGAACCAGGGCTCGTCGTACGGGACTTCGGCGCACCCGAGGCCGCCCGGGCCCTGGCCGAGGCCGAGGTCCTGATCACCGGGTGGGGCTGCCCGCACCTCGACGCCGACGCGCTGGCGGCGGCACCCCGGCTGCAGACCGTGCTGCACGCGGCCGGTTCGGTCCGTTCGCTGGTCGGCGAGGCTCTGTGGGAACGCGGGGTGACCGTCTCCAGCGCGGTCACCGGCAACGCGCTCCCGGTCGCCGAGTACACCCTCGCGATGATCCTGCTCGCCGGGAAGGACACCTTCGCCCAGCGGGAACGCTTCCGGCACACGCACACGTACCCGACGCCCGCCGAGACCGCGCCGATCGGCAACCTCGGCCGCCGGATCGGCGTCATCGGCGCCTCCCGCGTGGGCCGCAGACTCCTGGAACTGCTGCGGCCGTACGACTTCGAGGTCCTGCTGCACGACCCCTACGTCAGCGTCACCGAGGCCGCCGCGCTGGGGGCCGAACTCCTGCCGCTGGAGCATCTGTTGAGCGACAGCGACATCGTGAGTCTGCACGCCCCGGACATCCCCGAGACACAGCGCATGCTGGACCGCGGGCGGCTCGCGCTCATCCGGGACGGCGGGGTGCTGATCAACACCTCACGGGGCGCACTGATCGACCACGACGCCCTCACCGACGAGCTGTTGTCCGGCCGGCTGACCGCGATCCTCGACGTCACCGAACCCGAGCCGCTGCCCCCCACGTCCCCGCTGTACAAACTGCCGAACGTCTTCCTCACCCCGCACATCGCGGGCTCCCTCGGCAACGAGCTGGCGCGGCTCGGCGGCATCGTCGTCGACGAGCTGGAGCGCTTCGCCGCGGGCCTGCCGCCGGCCCACGAGGTACGGCACGCGGACCTGGCCCGTGTCGCCTGATCCGCGCCGTCCACAGGCCGGCCCACCGGGAACGACCTTGGGATACGGTTTCCGGACCGGCGCCGGTGCGGGCCCCAGGGCGCCCGGTGGAAACGCGGTCACGGTGAAGGAGTCGCTACGGTGAGTCAGCGCAAGGCGTCGGGCGACATCGGCCGGGCGACCATCCGGGACGTGGCGGAGCGCGCCGGGGTCTCCGTGGCGAGCGTCTCGCGCGTGCTGTCCGGCAACTACCCGGTGTCGGAGGAGCTGCGCCGCCGGGTGATGAAGGTCGTCGGCGACCTGGACTACGTCACCAACGCGCACGCCCGCTCCCTCGCCGGCGGCGGTACGCCCACGGTGGCCATCCTCATCAACAACATCACCGGCGCGGCATTCGCCCACGTGGCCAAGGGAGTTGAGGGCGCGGCCACCCTGCGCGGCTGGCTCTCCCTCGTCGGCACGACCGGCGACGACCCGGAGCGCGAGCTCGCCCTGGTCAACCTCATGCGCCAACAGGGCGTCGCCGCCGTGGTGTTGCTCGGCGGGGCGTACGACGTCGACGAATACCAACTCCGCATGGCCCGCTTCGCCCGCTCCCTCGACGCGGCGGGCTCGCACCTCGTGCTCGTCGGCCGCCCGCCGCTGGAGGGCGACGTCCCGGCGACGACGGTCGACTACGACAACGAGGGCGGCGCCTACGCCATGGCCAGCCACCTCCTCTCGGCCGGCCACCGCCGCGTCCTGGTCCTCCCCGGGCATGCCGAACTCACCACCGCACAGGGCAGGTCGAGGGGCGCGCAACGGGCCTTCGAGGCGTACGGCGTGCCGTTCGACCCGGGGATGGTGCGGCACGGTCCGTACGACTACGAGCACGGGTACGAGGCGGTGGAGGACACCCTGAAGGAGGGCGTGGACTTCACCGCGGTGCTCGCGGGGACCGACGTGGTCGCCGCGGGCGCCATGCAGGCACTGCGCGCGGCCGGCCTGCGGGTGCCCGAGGACGTGTCGATCGTCGGCTACGACGACATCCCGCTCGCCTCCCAGCTCACCCCTCAGCTCACCACCGTGCACGTCCCGTACGAGGAGATGGGCCGGGTCGCGCTGCGTGCGGTGGCGGACCGGCGCGAGGGCGGCGGGACGGGCCGGCGCAGAAGCGGCGACGGCGACCATCTGGTCCTGGGCACGCATGTCGTCGTACGGAACTCGGTACGGCCGCCTGCCCGACGGGACTAGCGCAGCACCCCTGCGGGACTGGAACGGCACCCCTGCGGGACTGACATGGCACACGGAACCAGGGCGTTACGTAACCGGTTTCTCTCCTAATCCCCTGGCCAGAGGGGGTCTGTCCAGGGCGATCGAAACAACTTGCTGCACGCCTCTTGCTCCGAACAGGCCATCCTGCCTACCTTCCCAGCAACCGGTTTCTACCTCTTCTCTTCCGAAGGAACACGGTCTGATGAACTTCACCAGCCCCCGGAGAAGGTTCGCTCGTGCAGCCGTCGCGGGCCTCGCACTGACAGGTCTGCTCTCCGCCTGCGGCGGATCCGGCTCGGGAGACAAGGCGTCTTCCGGCCCGGTCACCCTCCCCTTCTGGGGCTGGGCCAACGGGCAGGACGCGGTCGTGAAGGCGTTCAACGCCGCGCACAAGGACGTCAAGCTCAAGTACACCAAGGTCACCGACCAGCTGACGATGCAGAAGCAGCTGACCAACGCGGTCAAGGCCGGCAACGCGCCCTGCCTGGTGCAGAACACGGCGGAGTACGTGACCACCTGGGTCTCGCAGGGTGCGCTCGCCGACATCTCGAAATACGTCTCGGCCGACAAGGCCAAGTTCAACGCGGGCTCGTGGGCCAGTGCGCAGGTGCAGGGCAAGTCCTATGGCGTGCCGACCAGTTCGGCCCCCGCGTTCACGATCTACCGCACGGACGTCTTCACGAAGTACGGCCTGAAGGCCCCCACGACCTGGGACGAGTTCATCGCCGCGGGCAAGGTCCTGAAGAAGCACGGCATCAAGATCACCAACTTCGCCGGTGAGGACCCGAGCACCCTGGAGGTGCTCGCGATGCAGGCGGGCGCCCATTGGTACGCCATCGACGGCAACTCCTGGAAGGTGGACTTCCAGGACGCGGGCAGCCTCAACGCGGCCCAGGTGATCCAGGACATCATCGACAACGACCTCAACTCCAAGCTCTCCTTCGCGGATTACGCGGCCGTCCAGCGCAACTACGACAACGGCGGCACCGTGACCCGGCAGATCTCCACCTGGCAGATGGCGGGCATGGTGCAGAACTTCACCAAGTCCGACGGCAAGTGGGCGCTGTCGCCCTGGCCGACTTATCCGGGCGAGGCCGCCAAGACGCCCGCCGGAACCAACCAGAGCGGTGGCGTCACGCTGGTGACCAAGCAGTGCGCGCATCAACAGCAGGCCGCCGAGGCCGCGTTGTGGATGTCGACCAACACGGGTGCGGTGAAGACGATGGCGAGCCCGACCACCGGCAACGGTGTGATGCCGGCGCTGGCCGACAGCAACGCGTACGTCGCCGAGTCGATCTCCGACAAGCTGCTCGGGACGAACTACGAGCCCGCGAAGAAGGTCGTCACCGACAGCCTGGACACCGTCACCTCGGACTGGGTGTTCGGCCCGGACTGGACCGCGATGTTCACCGAACTCCAGACCGGCTGGGCGAAGGTGATGAACAAGCAGGAGAAGGTCACCGATCTGCTGGCGCACATGCAGGAGTGGACGGTCAAGGACCTGAAGTCCCGCGGTATCAGCGTCAAGGGCTGAGGCGGCGCCGATGATCCGCTCCCAGCGCTGGAAGGGCGCCGCCTTCACGGTGCCCTTCCAACTCGGCTTCGTCTTCCTGTACTTGATACCGATCGGGTACGCCGTCTACGAGTCGGTGTTCGTGGAGCACCAGTCCGGGCTCGGCCTCGGCGGCTCCACGCAGCGGTTCTCCGGCCTGGACAACTACCAACAGGGCCTGACCGACTCGGCGTTCATGAACTCGGTGCTGCGCGTGGTGCTGTTCGCGTGCGTGCAGATCCCGGTGATGCTGCTCGTCAGCCTGCTGCTGGCGCTGTTCCTGGACGCGCTGTCCTCGAAGGTCGCGGGCCGCTTCCGGATCTTCCTCCTCGTCCCGTACATGATCCCCGGAGTGGTCGCGGCGATCGTGTGGATCAACCTCTACAGCCCGGACGTCGGCCCGTTGACGCCGCTGGGCAAGGTGTTCGGGCTGTCCTGGAACTTCTTCGCGCCCGCGATGGTCTGGCCGTCCATCGGCAACCTGCTGACCTGGCACGGCATCGGCTACAACATGGTGATCATCTACGCCGCGCTCCAGGGCGTGCCCCGCGACCTGTTCGAGGCGGCCCGCCTCGACGGCGCCTCCGAGTTCCGGGTCGCGACGAGCATCAAAGTCCCTTACGTACGCGGGGCGTTGGTGCTGACCGGGATGCTCTCGATCATCCAGATGCTGCAGATCTTCAATGAGCCGGCGCTGTTCCGGAACGTCACCCCGCAGACGGTGAACGACAGCTTCACGCCCATCATGATCATCTACAACCAGGCGTTCAACGCGGGCAACTACCACTACGCGGCGGCCCTTTCGGTCCTCCTCGCCCTCATTCTCGGCCTCGCCTCCTTCCTCTTCTACCGGCTCACCGCGAAGGAGGCCGACTGATGACCCTCACCGAAGAACGCCGGAACGCCCATCAGGTCCGGCGCCTCAACAAGCCCGATCCGGCGGCCCGTTCACGCGGCGGCCAGCGTTTCCTGCTCGTCGGTCTGGTCCTGGCCAGCGCCTACAGCCTGTTCCCGGTGTGGTGGCTGATCGTCGCCGCGACCAAGGACCGCACGGGCCTGTACCAGAGCAACGGCCTGTGGTTCTCCGGCATGCACCTGTGGGTGAACGTGCGTCAGGTCTTCACCTACGAGAACGGCATCTTCCTGCGCTGGACCGCCAACTCGTTCCTGTACGCGGGAGTCGGCTCCCTCGGCGGCACGCTCATCGCCCTCGCGACGGGCTACGGCCTGGCACGCTTCGAATTCCCGGGCCGCAGCGCGGTGTTCGCGTGCGTGGTGGGCTCGTTCCTGATCCCGATCGCGCTGCTCACGCTCCCGCTGTACCTGATGTTCTCGAAGATCGGCCTGGTCGACACCCCCTGGGCGATGCTGATCCCCTGCCTGATCAACCCGTTCAGCGTCTACCTCGCCAAGGTGTACACGGAGGCCACGGTCCCCTTCGAACTCCTGGAGGCGGCACGCCTGGACGGCGCGGGCGAGCTCCGCATCTTCTTCAGCATCGTGCTGCGGATGATGACGACGGGCGGAGCGACGGTCTTCCTCCTGGCCTTCGTCAACACCTGGAACGCCTTCTTCCTCCCGCTGACCGTGCTGCGCGGCGAGGAGAACTGGACGCTCAACCTCGGCCTCTACAACTGGTCCGGCAAACGCATGGAGTCGGGCGTCGACCTGACGAGCCTGGTCCTCACCGGCGCGCTGCTGTCGATCGTGCCGATGGCCGTGATGATGGTCGCGATGCGCCGCTACTGGCGTACCGGGGTCACCCTGGGAGCCCTCAAGTGACCTTGCTGCACAACCCCGTTGTCCGCGGTTTCGCCCCCGACCCCTCGATGGTCAGGGTCGGCGACTGGTACTACGTGGCGACCAGTTCCTTCGAGTGGTTCCCCACGATCCCGATCCACCGCTCCCGCGACCTGGCCGACTGGCAGTACGCGGGCCACGTCCGGGGCGCGATCCCCGGCGACTCCCTGGCCGGCGTCCCCGACTCGGGCGGCGTCTGGGCACCCTCGCTGAGCTGGGGCGGCGAGCGCTTCTGGCTGACGTACTCGGTGGTCCGCTCGGTCGGCACTCCGTACTTCGACCTGGACACCTACGTCACGACGGCGACGGACGTATCCGGGAAGTGGACGACACCTAGGCGGGTGGCAAGCCATGGGTTCGACCCGGCGCTGTTCCACGAGGAGGGGCGACTCTGGCTGCTCAACCTCCAGAACGACTGCCGCCCCGGCGGCCACCGCTTCGCGGGCATCGTCGCGACAGAGCTGGACCGCGACACACTCGCCCCGACCGGCGTGACCCATCTGCTGCTCCAGCACGAACGGCTCGTCGAGGGGCCGAAGTTGGTGCGCCGGGGCGACTGGTACTACCTGTTGCTCGCGGAGGGCGGCACGGGGTACGAGCACGGGGTGCGGGTGGCACGCAGCCGTACGGTCACCGGCCCGTACGAGCTCGACGACCGCCCCTTGCTGACGTCACGGGACGACCCGTCGCTGCCGCTGCAGAAGGCGGGCCACGGTGAACTGGTCGAACTGCCCGGCGGTGACTGGGTGTTGAGCCATCTGGCGGCGCGACCGGTCCAGACACCGGAGGGGCCGCGGTGCACCCTGGGCCGGGAGACCGCGATCCAGGCGGTGACTTGGGACGCGGACGGCTGGCCGAGACTGCGGCAGGGCGGCCGGCATCCGGCGGTGGAGGTGGACGTACCGACGCGTCGCACCGCCCCGCCGGCCCAAGTCCCGGATACGGACGAGCCGTTGGGCTGGCCGTGGAGCAGTCCGCGCGCATACCCGGACCCGTCCTGGGCCGACACCACCGCCCGCCCCGGCTGGATTCGACTGCGCGGGCGGCACGGGCCGGAGTCGCGGTGGGCGCACAGTCTGCTCGCCCAGCGGATCACGGAGCATCGCGCGGAGGCCGAAGTCACGGTCGACGCACGACCGTTGACGTTCACGCAGGCGGCGGGGCTGGTGCTGTGGTACGGCGCCGAGGCGTATCTGAGCCTGCATCTGACCTGGGCGGAGCCCGAGGGCGAGGGGCAGCGGGGGCAACAGTGGCGGGACGGCGGCGGGCGTACGGTGCTGAGCCTCGTGGAGCGGGACGAGGGCGGCACGCGGCAGGTGGCCGTCGTAGAGGTGGATGTCCGTTTTCCCGTGGCGCTGGGGGTGACGGTCGAGGGGGCCGAGGCGCGGTTCTGGTGTGTGCGGAACGGGGTGCGGACGGCGGTCGGGCCGGGGCTGGACTTCAGTCGGCTGTCCGACGACTACGGGTCGCGGCTGCGGTTCACCGGGGCGATGGCGGGCATCCATGCGTGGGATCTGGTGGAGGGCGCCTTCACGGCGGACTTCGCGAATTTCCGGCTGACGTGTAGAGCAGAGTGACCTGTAGGTGACGCTTTCTCCCTTGTTCGGGACTTCGAAAGATCGGGTCGGCTTCATCACGTGAATTCCCTGGTCTTCCCGCCGTGATGACGCGCACCTATCGTAGGAAGCGCTTTCTAAATGGCGGCGATCGAGTCGGGGAAGCAGCGCTGGTCGGAAACTTTCGATGGCCCTCGGGCGGGCTGGAGAGGCGGTACCCGATGGTCCGTACGGGGAGCGCGAGCGTGACGGCGGGGCCCACGTTGGCGGTCGTGGCCCGGGAGGCGGGGGTGTCCGTGCCGACCGCGTCCAAGGTGGTCAACGGCCGGGAGGACGTGGCGCCGGAGACGCGGCGGAGGGTGACGGAGGCGCTGGAGCGGCTCGGGTATGTGCGCAGGCCCAGGTTCGACGCGAGCAAGGCGCCGGGGATGGTCGACCTGGTCGTGCACTCGCTGGACAGTTCGTGGTCGGGGGCGGTGCTGCACGGGGTGGAGGAGGCGGCGTACGAGGCCGGTCTTGAGGTGGTGGTCTCGGCCGGGCTGACGCGGACGCGGGCCGACCGGCCCGAACGGGGCTGGCTGGACAAGCTGGTTGGCCGGGGTTCGTCCGGAGTCCTGTTCAATCTGGCCGAGTTGACGCCGTCCCAGTACTCCTGGCTCGACCAGCACCGCATCCCGTTCGTGATGATCGACCCCGTGCACGAACCGCCGCCGGGCGTGGTGTCGGTCGGCGCGGCCAACTGGCAGGGCGGGGTGACGGCGACCGAGCATCTGCTCTCCCTGGGCCACGAACGCATCGCCGTCATCGCCGGCCACCGCCACAAAATGTGCAGCAGCGCCCGCGTCGCCGGATACCGCTCCGCGCTCGCCGCCGCGGGAGTTCCGGTCCGCCACGAGTACATCCGCCACGGCGGCTTCGACCAGTCCATGGCCCGCACCCGTATGCGCGAACTCCTCGACCTGCCCGAGCCGCCCACGGCTGTCTTCGTCTGCTCCGACCGGATGGCGCTCGGGGTCTACGAGGCCCTGGCGGAACGGCGGTTGAGCGTCCCGGACGACATCAGCGTGGTCGGTTTCGACGACCTTCCCGAGGCTCGCTGGGTGACTCCGGCGCTGACCACGATCCGTCAGCCGCTCTCGGAGATGGCGGCGACGGCGCTGCGGTTGCTGGTCCGGCTGATGGACGGGGACCGGCCGGAGGGGACCCGGACGGAGTTGTCGACGCGGTTGGTGGAACGCGGTAGTACGGGGGTGCCGGGCGGGTAGGCAGCGCGCCCGTACAGGACGGTGAGAGGTGGGCCGCCGCGCCGCCGAGCGGATCCGGGACGAGATGAGCGCGCTGCCGGGAGCCGAGCAGACCATTCCCCTGCTCGAAAGGCTCCGCCGCTCAGCCTCGCAGCGAAGCTGAAGTCCATCGAAGCGAGTGCGCGCCGACTCCGGATTTCCCTGAACCCGCGCCGCCTGCCTGCGCGCAGGCAAGGAGAGGGTCCAACGTCGGTGAAGCGCTCCGACCTGGCCGGATGGGAGCTGGACCCCTTGGAACAGATCATCTAGCCCAGCCGCGCCGCCCAGTTGATCCCGCCCAGCAGATGTGCGCGGAAGTCCGGGTCCTCGTAGGCCTCCGAGGCGTGGCCGAGGGCCGTGTAGAAGACCCGGCCGGCGCCCTTCTCGTGGCACCACGCGAGGGGGTGGTCGGCGCCCATCCGGCCGCCCTCGTAGGAGGATTCGTCGGCTGAGACGAGGACGTGGACCGAACTCCGGGGACTGGTGCGGAAGTCGTACCACTCGTCGGTGAACTTCCATACGGCGGGCAGGTGTTGTGTGGCCGGGTGGGTGCGGTCCTCGATCAGCGCGTTGCCGGGCTGGTATGCGGGGTGCCGGTCGAAGCGGGCGCCCAGGAGGTCGCCGTAGTACGGCCAGTCGTACTCGGTGCAGGCCGCCGCGTGGACGCCGACGAAGCCGCCGCCCGACTCGACGTAGGCGGCGAGGTGTTGGCGGCCCGTCGGTGTCAGTACCTCGCCGCTGGTGGAGAGGAAGACGACGGCCGCGTAGTCGTCCAGGGGGCGTTCGAAGGCGGCCGGGTCCTCGGTGGCGTCCACTTCGAAGGGGCCGAGGGTACGTACGGCGATCACCGCGGCCGGGATGGAGTCGTGGCGGTAGTCGGTGGTGCGGGTGCAGACGAGGAGGCGGGGCGCGGCAGCCATGCGGCGCAGCCTATTTCACGGACCGAGCTTCTCAGACCGGGCTTCTCGGACTGAGCCCCATGGACCGGGCTTCGCGGACTGGGTTTCGCGGACCGGGCCTCCTTTGCGCCGTGTGCTCAACCGCCCTTCCCCACTTCGTTGTTGGGCGCCCCGTCCCCGTTCGTGGGCAGGTCGCCGCGTTCCACGGGGGCGGCCGTGCGGGCGGGCGGGAGGATGACCGGGAGTTCGCTCTTGTACGGGCGGCGGAGCGACTGGGCCGACTTGCGCAGGACTTCGCGGGTCACCTTGCCCTGTTCGGCGTCGACGTGCACGAGATGGCCCTTCTGCGCCATGACGTACTCGATCGTTCCGCCGCCGGTGCGGTACCAGGCGTTCCCGTCGCGTACGCAGGTCATGTGGCTGCTGAACGCCGCCTGTGTCGTGCAGTTCCCGTCGGTCATCGTGCCCGGCTCCACGCGCAGGGTGATCACCGCGCCGGTCTTCAGGTCCATGTACGCGATGGAGAGGCCGACGTCCGATACGCCGACCGACTGCTGGGCGAGGGTGAATCCGGGCGGGTCGATGACGTGGACGAGGTCGGGGTCGAAGCCCAACGACCTTGCGCGGGAGGCGATTTCGGCCGACGTGGCGGTGACGGGGGAGGACGAGGCCTCAGGGGTTCCTGCCCCCGCGTCCGCCTTCTCGGTGCCGCAGCCTGCGAGCAGGAGGGACAGCGCGGGGAGCAACAGCAGCGGCAGGGCGCGCACGGCACGGATCATGTGCCCATCCTGCCGTACAGGTGTTCCACAGTTGAGGGACTTTTCCCTCCTGCGGTACGGTCCCGCCGCGTAGCCTCGGTGGGGATGAACGCTCTTCCCGCACGCCTCGACCATCTCGTCCTCGCGACTCCCGAACTGGCGGTGACGGTCGCCGACTTCACCGAGCGCACGGGCATAGCGCCGGTCGCGGGCGGTGCCCATGTGGGGCGCGGAACCCGCAACTACCTTGTCTCGCTGGGTGGTTCCCGTTACCTGGAGATCATCGGTCCGGACCCGGAACAGCCCGAGCCGTCGGATCCGCGGCCCTTCGGCGTCGACGGGCTCGCCGTCGCCCGGACGGTGACCTGGGCGCTCTCCCCGCCCGACCTGGACACGGCGGTCGCGGCGGCCCGGGCCCAAGGGTACGACCCCGGGCCCGTGCGGGCGATGAGCCGTCGGCGGCCCGACGGCACGCTGCTGGAGTGGCGGCTCACCGACGGGGACACGGCGCATCCCTCCGGTCTGGTGCCGTTCCTCATCGACTGGAGTTCCTCGCCCCACCCGACGACCGCCTCGGGCCTGCCCGTCGCACCCCTGCTGGAGCTGACCGCGACGGCACCGGTCCCGGACGAGATCCGTCCGTTGCTGTCGGCCGTGGGGGCGGAGCTGGCGGTGACGGCGGGGCCGGTGGGCCTCTCCTTCACGGTGGACACCCCGCGCGGACCCGTGACCTTCAGCTGAACGATGCGCCGAGCGCGGTGTCCGATTCCTTCAAGACCGGCCGACCCGGCCCCGCCTACCGTTGCCCCATGACTCCACGATTCGACGCGATCGGCCTGGTTGTCTCCGACATGGCCGCCTCTGTCGCCTTCTACCGTCGGCTCGGGTTCGGGTTCCCCGAGGATGCCGAGAGCCAGCCGCACACCGAGGCCCAACTGCCCGGCGGACTACGGCTGTTGCTGGACACGGAGGACACCGTCCGCTCGTTCCACCCGGGTTGGCGGGCACCCAGCGGCAGTGGTCGGGCCGCGCTCGCCCTGCTCTGCGACGACCCCGCCGAAGTCGACCGGGTCTACGGGGAGTTGACCGGCGCCGGGCATCACGGCGAACTCAAGCCCTGGGACGCCTTCTGGGGCCAGCGGTACGCCGTCGTGCACGACCCCGACGGCAACGGCGTGGATCTCTTCGCCCCGCTGAGTCCCGCACCGAGCCCTGCGCCGAGCCCTGCCTAACCGGCGCGGCCGAGCAGCTGCCCCAGCGGCATCCCCGCCAACTCCCTGACGTCCCGGGCGAGATGGGCCTGGTCCGCGTAACCGGACCGGGCCGCCGTCTCCGCGAACGGGACTCCGGCGCGGGCCAGCGCGAGGGCGCGTTGCAGGCGCAGCACCCGGGCGAGCGTCTTGGGGCCGTAGCCGAACGCGGCGAGGGATCGGCGGTGCAACTGGCGGGCGCCGAGGCCGAGTTCGTCGGCGGTGGCGGCGACGGGGCGGCCGGTGTCGAGGGCCGCCACGAGGTGTCGTAGCAGCGGATCGGGTGGGGGCACGTCCGCCGCGCGTTCCAGTGCCGTTTCTTCCAGCCCGGTCGCGGGGTCGGGGGCCGTGGAGACGCGGGCGGTGAGGCGGCGCACCGTCGCGGCGGGCCAGAGGTCGGTGAGGTCGACCCGGCGGTCGCGGAGTTCGTGTGCGGGGACGCCCAGGTAGGTGGGGGCGGTGCCGGGGCCGAAGCGGATGCCTGCCCAGTGCGCGGGCACGGTCCCGGGGACGTACGCGCGCGTGTCGGGGCCCGCGACCAGGAGGCGGCCCTCGTTCCAGAGGAGGTCCATGCAGCCGTCGGGCAGGACGGGGTGGACCGGGCCGGCGGTGGAGGCCTCGATCGTACGGCTCCAGACCACCGCGCCCGGCAGCCGGGACGCCCTCTCCACGTACACGCCGAGAAGGCTACGCCGATCGCGTCCGGTGCTCCTGCGGGCTCACGCCGTAGACCCGCTTGAAGGCGCTGGACAGGGCGAACGCGCTGCCGTAGCCGACCTGCCCGGCGATCGCGCCGATGGTGTCCTCGGTGTCGCGGAAGCGGTCCGCCGTGAGGGCGAGGCGCCACGCGGTGAGGTAGGACATCGGGGGCTCGCCGACCAGGTCGGTGAAGCGACGGGCCAGGGCCGCGCGGGAGACGCCGGCCTTGGCTGCGAGGAAGGCGACCGTCCAGGGGTGGGCAGGTCGTCCTGGAGGAGGCGCAGGACCCTGCCGACGACGGGGTCCGCGAGTGCGCGGTACCAGGCCGGGGCCTCTGCCTCCGGGCGGGAGAACCAGGCCCTCAGGGCGGTGATGACGAGGAGGTCGAGGAGGCGGTCCAGGACGACCGCCTGGGCGGATCCGTCACGGACGACCTCGTCCATGAGGAGCGGGGTGAGCGGGCACTCCCACACGTCCGAGGGGAGGGAGAGCAGCGGCGGGAGGGCGTCCAGGAGGCGGCCGTTGATCTCGCCTGCGCGGATCATGAAGGCGCCACGCGCGCGTGGGCCCTCCGGAAGGCCTGCCAGGGCGTCCGTGTGGCCGGCGTAGACGGGCGATTGTGGGAATGAACCGTGCGGCGATGGTCGATGCTCGCACGCAGGCGTTGACTGGACGGCATGGCACAGAATACGCGGAACATGACGATTGTGGTGACCGGCGCTTCGGGGCGTACCGGGCGCCGGGTGGCGGAGGCGGCACAGGCGGCGGGGCTGACCGTGCGGGCGGCCTCGCGGGCGCGGGGGTTCGACTGGGCGGACCGGTCTACGTGGGCGGAGACGTTGCGGGGTGCCGATGCGGCGTATCTCGTGTATCCGTCGGACGTCGGGGCGCCGGACGC
>NZ_JBXVPZ010000262.1:0-13331 GCF_057961495.1 Streptomyces sp. P5F9
GTGCTGGGAGCGCTCTCACCGTCCTGTTCCGCCGCGGCTATCCTGATCCGCATCATCGAGGAGGGGTCCAGCCGTGACCGAGACAGCACCGCGTCCCACGTTGGAGGCCGTGGCCGCGCGGGCGGGGGTGTCGCGGGCCACCGTTTCCCGGGTGGTCAACGGCGGGGACGGGGTGCGGGAGTCGCTCGTCGAGCGGGTCCGGCAGGCCGTGGACGAACTCGGGTACGTCCCCAATCAGGCGGCCCGGAGCCTGGTGACGAAGCGGCACGACGCCATCGCCGTGGTGATCGCCGAACCGGAGACCCGTGTCTTCGCGGACCCGTTCTTCGCCATGCAACTCCGGGGTATCAGCAAGGAGTTGACCGCCCACGACTCCCAACTCGTGCTGCTCCTCACGGAAGGCCGCGACGACCACGCCCGCGTCGGCCGCTATCTCGCCGGCGGGCATGTGGACGGCGCGCTCGTCTTCTCCCTGCACCTCGACGACCCGCTGCCCGGACTGATCCAACGGGCCGGTGTCCCGACGGTGTTCGGCGGCCGGCCCTGCTGGAGCGAGGGGACACGCGCCTCCGGACCCACGGTCTACGTCGACTGCGACAACCGGGGCGGCGCCCGCGAGGCCGTGCGGCATCTCGTCGGGCTGGGCCGCACCCGGATCGCGCACATCACCGGCGCGCTCGACCAGACCTCCGCGGTGGACCGGCTCGACGGGTTCCGGGACGTCATGGTCGACGTGGATCCGCGGCTGATCGTCGAGAGCGACTTCACCCCGGGCGGCGGTGAGCGCGCGATGCGGGAACTCCTCGACAACTGCCCCGACGTGGACGCCGTGTTCGCCGCCAACGACCTCACCGCCTACGGCGCCCTGAAGGTGCTGCGCGAGGAGGGGCTGCGGGTGCCCGAGGACGTGGCGGTGATCGGCTTCGACGACATGCTTCCGGTCGCCGAGCAGACCGACCCGCCGCTCACGACGGTCCGTCAGGACATAGAGGAGATGGGCCGGTTGATGGCCCGGCTGCTGCTGCGCGGTCTCGACCGCAGGGGCGTCCGGGACGGCATCGGAGGCGCGCCGTCCAGCGTGATCCTGCCGACCACACTGGTCCACCGCGCCTCCGCGTGAGCGGTGCCGTGCCCGTCCGTCCGCGGAGGGCTGGCCCGCCGGCCCGGGGGCGCCGTCAGCCCTGCGGCTGCTCGCTCTTGATGATCGCGAAGCGGGCGCCGTGCGGGTCGGTGAGCTGGGCCATGCGGCCGACGCCCTCCATGCTGGTGGCCGGCATGGTGACCTTGCCGCCCGTCTCCAGCGCCTTGGCCACCGTGTCGTCCACGTCGGCCACCTCGAAGTACGCCAGCCAGTACGCCCCCGAGGCCGCGCCGTCCGGGCCGAAGTCGAGCGGGACGACACCGCCGAACATCGCGTCCTCACCGGCACCGGACGGGTTGAGGCAGGTGTAGTCGCCGCCCGGCATGGGGGCGGCGGAGGTCTCCAGACCGAGCGAGGCGTCATAGAACGCGGCCGCCGCGGCGACATCCGGCGTGTACAGCTCGACCCAGGTCAGCGAACCGGGGTCGCCCGCGACGTCAACACCCTTCATCTCGCCCGGCTGCCAGATGCCGAACGCGGCGCCCGCCGGGTCCCGGAGGATCGCCATGCGGCCCTGGCCCAGCACGTCCATCGGCTGGAACAGGACCGCGCCGTGCGCCTGCTCCACCGCCTTGGCCGTGGCCTCCGCGTCCGGGCTCTGGAAGTACACGGTCCAGGCGGACGAGTCGTGCTCCGGCTGCAGTGGCATGCCGCCGGCGACTGTCCTGCCGTCGAGTTGGAAGAAGCCGTAGCCGCCGGCCTCGGGTCCCGCCGACTGGAACCGCCAGCCGAAGAGACCGCCGTAGAAGGAGATGGCGCTGTCGATGTCGGGCGAGCCGACGTCCAGCCAGTTGGGAGCGCCGTTGACGAAACGGGTGGTGAGCATCATTGCCCTCCTCGTTGAAGGGTCCCGTTCTCTGCACTGCCGAGTCTTGCACCGCCCACTGACAATCGCTGCCGGGGCGCGGAAGGGGTTCCCGGATACGGCGCTGATCACCCTCGGTGACCGCTGAAGTTCTCCGTGTTTTCATACCGGTTCCGCGCGCCGCCGTGCGCCGGTGCGGGCGCGGGGCCACCATCGGGGTGGCCGGAGGCCTCGGAGCGCGGCGTTGATCCCGCGTTGATCGAACGTTTTTCGCCGGACGGCACGATCCTGGCCATGCACATCGACACG
Organism: Streptomyces sp. P5F9; assembly: GCF_057961495.1. Lineage (NCBI taxonomy): Bacteria > Bacillati > Actinomycetota > Actinomycetes > Kitasatosporales > Streptomycetaceae > Streptomyces > Streptomyces sp. P5F9. The sequence continues at coordinate 2,256 of NZ_JBXVPZ010000262.1, forward strand.
ATCACCTCGCCCGACCTGGACTGGCAGCAGGAGGCGTTGTGCGCGCAGACCGGGGCGGACTTCTTCTTCCCCGAACCCGGCAGCTCCGTGAGGGAAGCGAAGCGGATCTGCGGCATGTGCCCGATCCGTTCCGCCTGCCTGGAGTACGCCCTCGACAACGACGAACGCTTCGGCGTGTGGGGCGGTCTGTCGGAGAAGGAACGCCTGGAGATCCGGCGCACCTCACGCGGACCGTTGACTGATGACTGCTGACCGGTGATCCGGTCGGCGACAGCGAAACGGGGCCGGCGGCCTGGTACGGCCGACAGCCCCGAACTCTTCGCTCGTGTACGGACGCGAGGCCCGTCAGGCGCTCGCGCGCGCCGCCATGCGGGCCTTGCGGGTCGCCAGCTTCTCGTCGAACTTGGCGGCCTCGGAGTCCAGGCCGCCCATGTAGAGGCCGATCTCCTCCTGCGCCTGCCGGCCCTCGGGGCCGAGACCGTCGATCTCCATGACCTTCAGGAAGCGCAGCACGGGCTGGATGACGTCGTCGTGGTGGATGCGCAGGTTGTAGACCTCGCCGATGGCCATCTGCGCGGCGAAGCGCTCGAAGCCGGGCATGCCGTGACCGGGCATCCGGAAGTTGACGAGGACGTCGCGCACGGCCTGCATGGTGAGGTCGGGGGCCAGCTCGAACGCGGCCTTCAGGAGGTTGCGGTAGAACACCATGTGGAGGTTCTCGTCGGTCGCGATGCGGGCCAGCATGCGGTCGCAGACCGGGTCGCCCGACTGGTGGCCGGTGTTGCGGTGCGACACGCGCGTGGCCAGCTCCTGGAAGGCGACGTACGCCACGGAGTGCAGCATCGAGTGCCGGTTGTCCGACTCGAAGCCCTCGCTCATGTGCTGCATGCGGAACGCTTCGAGCTTGTCCGGGTCGACCGCGCGGGAGGCGAGCAGGTAGTCCCGCATGACGATGCCGTGCCGGCCCTCCTCCGCCGTCCAGCGGTGCACCCAGGTGCCCCAGGCGCCGTCGCGGCCGAAGAGGGAGGCGATCTCGTGGTGGTAGCTGGGGAGGTTGTCCTCCGTAAGGAGGTTCACGACGAGGGCGATGCGGCCGATCTCGGTGACCTTGGACTGCTCCTTGCCCCAGGCCTCGCCGTCCTCGAAGAAGCCGGGGAAGTTCCGGGCGTCGCTCCACGGCACGTACTCGTGCGGCATCCAGTCCTTGGTGACTTTGAGGTGCCGGTTGAGCTCCGTCTCGACGACTTCCTCCAACGCGTACAGCAGCTTGGCGTCGGTCCAGACTGCGGGGCTGCCGAGGTGCGGGGAAGTGATCGTCACGGGGACTCCAGGGGGACGTCGTACAAAACTGAACAAACCGGCGAGCGGTGCCGGGATCTGTGCAACTTACGGAATCGTAGGCTACGAAACCGTAGGTTACGAGACCGTAGGTTAAGGGTGCCGTAAAGATCGCTGTTCAGGCCGTATCGCCGGGAATCCCGCACAGTCGCAGGACCGCAGGTCCCGGCGCCGAACGGGCGGTCGTGTCACCCGTTCAGGCGTACAGATCCCGGAGCCGGACCGAGAGGCACGTCACACATCCTTCGAGTTTCTCGAATTCACTGATGTCCACCACGACCGGCTCGTGGCCGAGATCGCTGAGCAGGTCGGCCGTCTTGGGCGCGCTCGCCGCCATCAGCAGCTTGTCGCCGCCGAGCAGCACCACATGCGCGCCGGCCTCCTCGGGCACCGACAGGAAGCGCGGGAACAGCGCGGGCCGGTCCACCTTCGGGATGTGTCCGAGCACCGTCCCGTCGGGCAGCGCGGTGACCGCCGACTTCAGATGCAGCACCTTGCTCACGGGCACGGTGACCACCCGCGCCCCGAGCGGCTCGAACACGGCCCGCACCTGCTGGATGCCGGCCCCGTTCGTCCGGCCGCCCCGGCCGACGTAGATAGTGTCGTCGACCTTGAGCACGTCACCGCCCTCCAGGGTGCCCGGCTCCCAGATCCAGTTCACCGAGCAGCCGAGCCGGGCTACCGCCTCCTCGACCCCGCCCGTCTCCTCGCGCCGGGACTCGGCGCCGGGCCGGGCGATCAGCGCCACGTTCTTGTACATGACCACCGCGTCCTCGACGAACACGGAGTCGGGGCAGTCGTCGGCCGGATCCACCTCGATCGTCTCCCAGCCGTGCACCCGCAGCGCGTGCGCGTACGCCTCCCACTGCTCGACGGCCAGCTCGACATCGACCTTCTCCCGCTCGATGTGCGTGACCAGCCCTTCGGCCAGGCGCGGGCTGGGGCGGCGGACGAGGGCCTTCTTGCTGGGCACGAGCGGGACTCCGTATCGGCGGGATCGTTTCGGCGCCGTTTTCGGGGCACCGGTTGGCCATCATGCGTCACCCGTCCGTGCCGACAAAACCCCTCACGTGAGGCTGTGGCCCTCCTGAGATGCGCCCGGAGGGCCCGGACCGGTTACCGCACGGGCACTATGCCGGGTGTTCCACCTCCTCCGGCGTGATCGTCCGCAGCTCCCCGTCCAGCAGCAGCCAGCGCGTGATGCCGATCGATTCGAGGAATGGCAGGTCGTGACTGGCCACGATCAACGCCCCTTCGTACGACTCCAGCGCCGAGGTCAGCTGCCGCACGCTCGCCATGTCGAGGTTGTTCGTCGGCTCGTCCAGCATCAGCAGCTGCGGCGCGGGCTCCGCCAGCATCAGCGCGGCCAGCGCCGCCCGGAAGCGTTCACCGCCGGACAGGGTCGCCGCCTGCTGGTCGGCGCGGGCACCCCGGAACAGGAAGCGGGCCAGCCGCGCCCGGACCCGGTTGTTGGTGGCGCCCGGCGCGAACCGCGCCACGTTCTCCGCCACCGTCAGCTCGCCGTCGAGGACGTCGAGCCGCTGCGGCAGGAAACGCAGCGGGACATGCGTCACCGCCTCGCCCGACACCGGCTCCAGCTGTCCGGCGATCGTGCGCAGCAGCGTCGTCTTGCCCGCGCCGTTGCGGCCGATCAGCGCGATGCGCTCCGGCCCGCGCAGATCGAGGCCGCCCACCCGCGCGCCGTACGCGAGTTCCAGGTCCATGAGGGTCAGGACCTGACGGCCCGGCGGTACGGCCGTGTACGGCAGGTCGACGCGGATCTCGTCGTCGTCCCGTACGGCCTCCACCGCCTCGTCGAGCCGTTCCTTCGCCTCGGCGAGCCGCTCCTCGTGCAGGATGCGGTGCTTGCCGGCGGACTCCTGCGCGGACCGCCTGCGTGCGCCCATGACGATCTTCGGCTCGCGCTTCTGCTCGAACATCTTCTGCCCGTACTTCTTGCGCCGGGCCAACTTGACCTGGGCGTCGGACAGTTCGCGCTTCTGTTTGCGGAAGTCGGCCTCGGCGACGCGCACCATCCGTGTCGCGGCGTCCTGTTCGGTGGCGAGGGCCTCCTCGTAGGCGGAGTAGTTGCCGCCGTACCAGGTGATCTCGCCGGAGCGCAGATCGGCGATCTGGTCGACGAGATCGAGGAGTTCACGGTCGTGGCTGACCACGATCATCACTCCCGGCCAGGACGCGACGGCCGAGTACAGCCGCCTGCGTGCGTACAGGTCCAGGTTGTTCGTCGGCTCGTCGAGGAGCAGGACGTCCGGCCGGCCGAGCAACAGCGCGGCCAGCCGCAGGAGTACGGACTCGCCGCCCGAGACCTCGCCGATGGTGCGGTCCAAGTCGATGTGTCCCAGGCCGAGTTCGCCGAGCGTGGCGAGGGCGCGCTCTTCCACGTCCCAGTCGTCGCCGAGCGTCTCGAAGTGCTCCTCGGCCGCGTCACCGGCCTCGATGGCGTGCAGGGCCGCGCGTTGAGCGGCGATGCCGAGCGTCTCGTCGACGCGCAGGGCGGTGTCGAGCGTGACGTTCTGCGGGAGGTAGCCGACCTCGCCCGCGACCCGCACGGTGCCGTCGGCCGGGGCGAGTTGACCGGCGATCAGCTTCAACAGGGTTGATTTCCCTGATCCGTTGACGCCGACGAGCCCGGTTCTGCCGGGTCCGAAGGCGGCGTCCAGGTCCTCGAAGACGGAGGTCCCGTCGGACCACGCGAAGGAGAGGGACGTACAGGTGACGGAGGTATGCATGAGGGCCTCGCGGATGCTTGATGCGGTCATGGGCAGACGCGTATCGAGACACCGCGAGGCGCGGAGACTGGTCCCAGGAGGGGGCAGAAGGGAAAGGCCCTGTTCCGGAGGACGGCTCGACGCCGAGGTCGTACACGGCGGACACACCTCAGGGGTGTGTGACGCGGTGTCTCAGAACCTCAGACGAGCAACGTCCTACTCCGATCGACGGCAACAGAAGCAGGGGCAACGCTACGAACGGCCTCGGGGGGCTGTCAACGCATTAAACGGCAGCCCGCGACCCGCACGCCGATGTCGGATTCCTGCCAGCCAGGGCGCGCCCGCGACTGCTTGAGTGGGGCGTATGACGAACCAGAACACCCTCCGTGACCGGGCTCTGGCCTTCCGCGCGCTGCATGTGCCGGGACGTCCGCTGATCCTCCCGAACGCCTGGGACGCCGCGAGCGCCCGCATCGTCGAGGACGCGGGCGCGTCCGCCGTGGCGACCACCAGCGCGGGCCTCGCCTGGGCCCTCGGCGCCGCGGACGGCGACCGGCTGGACCGGGAGCGGGCCCTGGAGGCGGTCGCCCGCATCACCGCGACCGTCGCCGTACCGGTGAGCGCCGACATCGAGAGCGGCTTCGCCAAGGACGCGGCGGGGGTCGCCGACACGGTCCGTGCGGTGCTGGCGGCGGGTGCGGTGGGGGTGAACATCGAGGACGCGCTCTACGGCGGTGAGATCGACGACACGGGCGTCCTGCGGCCGGTCGCCGAGCAGGCCGAGCGCATCGCCGCCGCCCGTGCGGCCGCCGATGCGGAGGAGGTGCCGTTGTTCATCAACGCGCGCATTGACACGTTTCTGCGGGGCGTCGGGGGAGTGGACGCCACCCTGGAGCGGGCCGCCGCGTTCCGGGCCGCGGGCGCCGACGGGATCTTCGTCCCCGGGGCCGTCGAGCCGGGAACGGTCAAGGAACTCGCCGACGGGATCGACGCACCGCTCAACGTGCTGGTCGGCCCCGGCGCACCGCCGGTCGCCGAACTGGCCGCGCTGGGCGTCGCGCGCGTGAGCGCCGGCTCCGGCATCGCGCTGGCCGCGTACGCCGTGGTGCGCCGTGCCGCGCGGGAGCTGCTGGACACGGGTACCTACGGCGCGCAGACGGGAGGGCTCGGCTACGGCGAGCTCAACTCCCTGCTGGCACGGGGGAATTAGCTCAGCAGGCGTCCCGCATCAGCTCGGCGAGGTCGTGGTCCAGGTCGAGCTGGAGGTGTTCGAGACCGGCGGGCACCAGCTCGCCGGTGGCCTGAAGGAAGCGCCGTATCTCGGACGAGTGGACGTGCACGACGGCGGTGCCCTCGGGGGCGTGGAACTCCAGGACGGTGCGGTCGAAGCCGTAGGGCCGCACCCGGACGTCGCCATGGCCCTCGACGCCGTGCAGGCCGGCCGCGAGGAGTTCCCGGGCGAAGGTCCAGCAGACCTCGACGCCCTCCAGGGTGGCCGGTGCCGGGAAGGTCATCCGGACGGCGAACGGGTCCCGCCGGTCGTAGTGCAGGGTGGCGGGAATGCTCGGCATCCGCGGTGCGGCGGCGACGAGGCGGGCCTCTACGGGCTGCTCGATGAGGATGGACAACGCCTTGCTCCCTTGTGTGACGGCGGTACTGCTGCGGTGAAGGCCGGACGGTCCCCTGAAAAGATTCCGGAACGGACCCCCGAGTGGATGGGTCCGCACTGGAAGAGACGCCGGAACGGGCCGATCCGTGCACATGAATTTCGAGTGACCTCTGTCACCGCCGCCCATATGCGCCCAAGGCGGGCGCGGGCATCTGGACGGCCCCCGGGGAGTGGGCTAGCTTCGCCCGCCATGAGGCGCATGGGGAAGACGCGACGGGTGGGACGTACGTACCGGAACGTGGCCGTGGCCATGGCGTGCGGGGCGGCGCTGGCCGCGCTGACCGCCGTACCGGCACAGGCGCGGGACACGGCGCAGCGGGATCCGCACTGGGAGCTCAAGGACAGCGGGGCCGCCGATGTGCGGTTCAGGGGGCTGTCGGCCGTCAGCCGGAACACCGCCTGGGTGGCCGGGACCGCGGGCACGGTGCTGCGGACGACCGACGGAGGGGCGAGCTGGCGGAACGTCTCGCCGCCCGGCACCGCGGACCTGCAGTTCCGGGACATCGAGGCGTTCGACGCACGGCGCGCGGTGGTCCTGGCGATCGGCGAGGGGGAGGCGTCCCGCGTCTACCGCACGGACGACGCCGGAGCGACCTGGACGGAGTCCTTCCGCAACACCGACGCGAGCGCCTTCTACGACTGCATGACCTTCTTCGACAGCCGCCACGGCCTCGCGATGAGCGATCCCGTGGACGGCAGGTTCCGCATCCTGTCGACCGGCGACGGCGGCCGCTCCTGGAAGGTGCTGTCCAGCGCCGGGATGCCGGCCGCGCTCGACGGCGAGGCGGGCTTCGCGGCGAGCGGTCAGTGCCTGGTGAGTTCCGGGCCGAGGGACGTCTGGCTGGCCACCGGTGGGGGTGCACGCGCGCGTGTCCTGCACTCCGCGGACCGGGGCCTCACCTGGACGGCGACCGACACGCCGGTCCCGGCCGGTGACCCCGCGCGCGGGGTGTTCGCCCTCGCCTTCCGCGACCGTACGCACGGCCTCTCGGTCGGCGGCAACTACACGGCGGACCAGCCGTCACCGCTCGCGGCGGCTGTCACCGGCGACGGCGGCCGCACCTGGCGCTCCGCCACGATCCCGCCGCCCGCCTACCGCTCCGGCGTCACCTGGCTGCCCCGCAGCCGCGGCACCGCCCTCGCGGTCGGCCCCACGGGCACGGACCTCACGACCGACGCCGGCCGCACCTGGAAGACCGTGGACACCGGCTCGTACGACACGGTCGACTGCGCGGCGGACCTGGGCTGCTGGGCGGCGGGGGAGAAGGGGCGCGTGGCGCGGCTGGAGGATTGAGGAGCCGGGCGGGGGCCATCGCGTCCCCGCCGCTTCTTCGTGCCCGCAAGATCCCCGTACGCTCGCCACCACCATGACGACTGTAGACATTCCCGCGGGCTGGCCCGCGACCGAGGAGCAAGCCCGCGCAGTCCAGGACGAGTTGCGGGAGCGGGTGGTGACCGACGAACCGGGACCGCCGCCAAGGACCGGGCATGTCACGGGAGTTGATGTCGCCTACGACGACGAGCGGGACGTGGTGGTGGCCGCGGCCGTCGTCCTGGACGCGGCGGACCTCACCGTCGTCGCCGAGGCCACGGCCGTCGGCCGGGTCTCTTTCCCGTACGTGCCGGGGCTGTTGGCCTTCCGCGAGATCCCCACGGTGCTGGCCGCGTTGGAGGCGCTGCCCAGCCCGCCGGGCCTGATCGTGTGCGACGGCTACGGTCTCGCCCACCCCCGCCGCTTCGGCCTAGCGAGCCATCTCGGCGTCCTCACCGGTCTGCCCACGATCGGTGTCGCCAAGAACCCCTTCACTTTCACGTACGACGATCCGGACACCCCGCGCGGCTCCTCGTCGCCGCTCCGCGCGGACGCCGAGGAGGTCGGCCGCGCCCTGCGCACCCGGGACGGCGTGAAGCCGGTGTTCGTCTCCGTGGGCCACCGGGTGACCCTGGACAACGCGTGCGCCCACACCCTCGCGTTGACCCCGCAGTACCGCCTCCCGGAGACGACGCGCAGGGCGGACGCGCTGTGCCGTCGGGCGCTGCGGGAGGCGACCGCGTAAGCGGCCGGCGCGTCGCGTACTGAGTACCTGATCCGAGTATCTGTACGGATGCGACCACGCCCGCATGATCGGCAGGCTGTCCCGCATGACAACCCACCGTTCCCCGAAGCCCGTTGCCCACCCGAGCCAGCCCGTCGAGCGCGCCGTGATGATCGCGCTCGTCCTGTCCGTGGCGGCGGGCCTCGCGTGGATCGGCGGGATGATCTACACGCTGTGGCCGTGAGGTCAGGGCCGCACCGGTGCGGGAAACGCGCGAGCCCCACCCCGCAAGTAGCGGTGTGGGGCTCGGACTTGAGCGCCGGGCAGGCCTTGCACCTGCATTTCCCCGCAGGAAGCGGGGCGTCTTTCCTTGGACCACCGACGCGCGACCAGACCCCGGATGTTCCGGCGACCGGCTCAAGATCCATCCTAACCCATCCCGAGGGGCGCCCTGAACTCCCGTATCAGCGCTGCCGGTTCAGGGACCGACGTGCTCACCGGCTCGCCGCCACCCGGAACGTGATGCCCGCGCTGCGCAGCCGTTCGATGAGGGCGTTGCCCATGGCCACCGCCGTCGTCACCTGGCCTGCTGTGGGCGGGAGTTCGTCGAGGGCGAGGGAGAGGGCCGACTCGGCGAACATCTTCGCCGTCTCGTCGTAGCCGGGGTCTCCGCCCGCGACCTCGGTGAAGACCCGGCGGCCGCCGCCCTCGCCGACGAACTTCACGGAGAACCAGCTCTTCGCGCGCTTCTCCGGGCTCGGTCCGTCGCCGGGCTTGAGGCGGTCGGACAACCAGCGCCGGGCGGGCGGGAGTTGGGCGGCCGTGGCCAGTGCGCCGACCGCGGTGACACCGCCGAGCGCCACGGGGAGGCGCCGTACGGCCGCGTAGTGGCGGTAGCGGAAGTCGGGGCCGTAGCGCTCCAGGGCCCGCGCGGATCGTTGGACGACCTGCGGGTCGATGGTCGGCAGCGGCACCGCCCAGGAGCCGACCTCCCCCGCGAACCGAGGCGCCCCCATGGGCGCACCGACCCGGCGGCCCACAAGGCGCGGTTCGTGGCGGCGCCGCTCCCGGGAGGCAGCCAACACCTGCCTGCCGCGCCCGAGCTGGGTCAGCGCCGTGGCGAACGTGCCGCCGGAGAACATCGCGTCGGCGGTCACGAAACCGTCCACCGCCAGGGGCACGCCCTCCGGCAGGTGCTGCACCGTGAAGTACGCCCCCAGGTCGTGCGGGATCGAGTCGAAGCCCGCACAGTGCACCAACCGTGCGCCGGTCTCACGCGCGCGTGCGTCGTGGCGGACGTACGTCAGGTCGACGAACTCCGGCTCGCCGCTGAGGTCGAGACAGTCCGTGCCGGCCTCCGCGCAGGCGGCGACGAGGTCCCCGCCGTAGGTGACGTAGGGGCCGACGGTCGTGGCCACCACGCGCGCGTGCTCGGCGAGTTCCCGCAGGGAGGCCGGGTCGGAGACGTCGGCCCGCAGGACACCGACCGACGTGCCGCCGGGCAGCCGCTCGCGCAGGCGCTTCAGTTTCAGCTCGTCGCGGCCGGCGATCGCCCAGCGCAGGCCCTCGGGCGCGTGCGCGGCGAGATACTCCGCGGTGAGCACGCCGACGAAGCCCGTGGCTCCGAAGAGCACGATGTCGTAGGGACGGTCCGTCCTGTTCAGCCTGCTCATGACACTCCTGGGTCCCGCAGCCCGCGCCGCTGTCGGTGGCTGAGGCTAGCGTGAAGAGTGCGGAGCCCGACGAGGAGCCCGGAGGTATCAGGTGGCCGTGACCGACAACGCCCTGAAGAAGCGGGCGAAAGCACGCGAGTTCGACCACGGGCTGCCGGGCGCCACCGAAGCCGCGCGGCGGAGCCGCATATCGATACTGCCCGTGGGGCGAGACCGTCGCGAAGGTCAACAGGAAGGTGTTCGTCTTCCTCGGTGTCGACGACGGCAGCTATCCACCGGGCATGACGGTCAAGCTCACCGACGAGGCGGCCCGCGCCCACGCGCTCACCGCACCCGGCGCCGAACCCGCCGGCTACGGCCTCGGCAAGGCCGGCTGGGTGCATATCCCGCTCGCCGAGCAGGGTGCCCCGGCCGCCGGGCTGCTGTGCGACTGGGTGGAGGAGAGCTACCGCGCGATCGCCCCGAAGCGCCTGATAGTCGAGCTGGACGCGGAGGGCGGGGCCAGTCATGGCTAACGGCGGGTAACTTGGCTAAGCGCTTGCTCGCCCAGGTCTTGTGTCGAGTGGAACACGTTCTTATCATCACTGGTGTTACATCAGTTGTGTCACAGCTGGGGGCTGGATGACAGCGGCAACGACGCCCGGGCACGGCCCGCTCTCCGGCGTGCGCGTGGTCGAGCTGGCCGGGATCGGCCCCGGCCCCTTCGCGGCCATGCTCCTCGCCGACCTCGGCGCCGACGTCGTCCGCGTCGACCGGCCCGGCGGCCCCGTGCTCGCCGTCGACCCCGCGTACGACATCACCAACCGCAACAAGCGCTCGGTCCTCGTCGACCTGAAGGCGCCCGACGGTCCCGCGCGCGTGCTCGACCTGGTCGAACGCGCCGACATCCTGATCGAGGGCAACCGCCCGGGCGTCACCGAGCGCCTCGGCGTGGGCCCGGGGGAGTGCCACGCCCGCAACCCCCGGCTCGTCTACGGCCGGATGACCGGCTGGGGTCAGGACGGCCCCCTCGCCGAGCGTGCCGGGCACGACATCGCGTACATCGCGCTCACCGGCACCCTCGGCATGATCGGCAGCCCGGACCAGCCTCCACCCGCCCCCGCCAACCTGCTCGGCGACTACGCGGGTGGCTCGCTCTACCTCGTCGTCGGCGTCCTCGCGGCCCTGCACCACGCGCGTGTGACCGGCACCGGCCAGGTCGTCGACGCGGCCATCGTCGACGGCACCGCCCATCTCTCCGCGATGATCCACGGCATGCTCGCGGCCGGCAGCTGGCAGGACCGCCGGGCCGCCAACCTCCTCGACGGCGGCTGCCCGTACTACGGCACCTACAAGACCGCCGACGGGAAGTTCATGGCGGTGGGCGCCCTGGAGCCGCAGTTCTACGACGAGTTCGTGCACCTGCTCGGCCTCGCGGACTTCGCCGACGCCCGCCGGGACTGGACCCGCTGGGGCGAACTGCGCGAGGCGGTCGCGGCCCGCTTCCGCGGCCGTACGCGCGACGAGTGGACCGCCGTCTTCGCGGGCACGGACGCGTGCGTGGCGCCCGTGCTGTCGCTGCGCGAGGCCCCGCACCACCCGCACCTCGCCGCGCGCGGCACCTTCACCGAGCACGGCGGCATCACCCAGCC
>NZ_JBXVPZ010000263.1:0-13296 GCF_057961495.1 Streptomyces sp. P5F9
GGGCGGCTGAAGCGGGCTTCAAGTCGGCTGGCCGACCCGGTGGTTGACGCGGGGGCGGAGCGGTCAGACGAGGACCGTGCCGCCGTCCACGACCACCGTGGAGCCGGTCGTATAGCCGCCGCGCATCAGATACAGATACGCCTCGGCGATGTCCTCCGGCTCGCCCACCCGGCCCACCGGCAACGACCCGGCGGCGGACTCGAACAGCCCGTCCCGGAGCTCGTCGGCCAACTCCCGCCACAGCTCGGTGCGGACCACACCGGGCGCGACCACATTGACCCGCAGCGGGGCCAGTTCCAGGGCCACTGCCCGGGTCAGCGACTCCATCGCCCCGCACAGCGCGGCGGCGACGGTCGTGCCCGGCACCGGCCTGCGTCCGGCGGTGCCCGTGGTCAGGACCACGGAACCGCCCTCCCGGATCGACGGGGCGCCGTACTTCACCGCCGTGTAGGCGCCCCACAGCCGGGTGTCCAGAAAGGCGCGGGCCCGGCCGAGGTCGGACTCGGCGAGGCTCTCCATCAGCAGCGCCTCACCGGCCGTGTAGACCAGATGGTCGTAGCCGCCGAGCCCGGCGAAGAAGGCCCGTACCGCCTCCTCGTCGCTCGCGTCGAGGACCCGCCCCTCGGCGTCCTCCGGGAGCCGTTTCAGCGCCGCGTCCACACTCTCCTGCCGGCGTGAGGCGACGACCACCCGGGCGCCCTCCCGTGCGGCCGCCTCCGCGACCGCGAACCCGATTCCCGCCGTACCGCCGATGACGACGATCCGCTGTCCTCGCAGTCCCATGTCCTGCCCCTTTCGGGTTGTGCGCGTTGCTGTGACGCCATTCAGCCTGCGGCCGTTGTCGCCCCGCCGTCCAAGACCTCTTTCGACGGTGGCGATACCCTGAAGGCATCGCCGACGGCGCACGGAAGGGCGGCACCCATGGACCTCGACCTGCGCAAGGTCCGCTACTTCGTGGCGGTGGCCGAGCTGCTGCACTTCGGGCGCGCGGCCGAGCAGCTGCACATCGCACAGCCCGTGCTGAGCCGTCAGATCCGGGCCCTGGAAAAGGACTTGGACTCCACGCTCTTCGAACGTGACAGCCACGGGGTGACGTTGACGTCGGCCGGGCGCCAACTCCTGGACGACGGGCGTGCGTTGCTCGCCTCGGCGAACGCGACGCGCCGCAGGGTGCATCGGTCCGCGCGGGGGCCGCACCGGCTCGTCGTCGGCTTCCGCGCGGGCATCGTGATCACCCACACGCTGCGGGCCTACGGCGCCGCCCACCCCGGCATCGAGGTCAAGGCCCGCCGGGTCGAATGGGACGACCAGGAGCAGCTGATCCTCGACGGCACCGTCGACCTCGCCTATCTGCGCCGCCCGATCCGCGAGCAGGGCCTCACGCTCCTGCCGCTGTTCACCGAGGCCCGGGTGGCGATGCTGCCCGCCGACCACCGCCTCGCCGGCAAGCAGGACCTCGTGCGGGCCGACCTCGACGGCGAGACCTGGCTGCGGTACGCCAACCCAGGCCCGGACGATGTACCGATCCGCAGCATCGAGGAGAAGTTCGAGGCCGTCGCCTCCGGCGCGGGCATCACCCTCGTGCCCGTCTCCGTCGCCGAGCAGTACTCCCGCCCCGACATCACCTACGTCCCCGTGACCGACGCCGAACCCGACGAGGTGATCCTGGCCTGGGAGGCGGCCCGCCGGTCACCCTTGATCACGGCGTTCGTGGAGACCGCGCAGGTCGCGCCGGGCTGAGGGCGCGGTTCTCGCGGGGGCCGTGAGTGAGGCTGAGGCGGGGCCCCTGCGGCGCAGGGGGCGCTCCCCGCCGGTCGGGGCCCCGCCGCCGTGACGCGGGGCGCGGATCTCAGCCCTGGGCGGCCGCGGCCCGCAGGGCGATGCGGTCCTCGCCCGCGTACACGTTCATGTTGCCGCCCCGCAGGAAGCCCACCAGGGTCAGACCCGTCTCCGCCGCCAGGTCCACGGCGAGCGACGAGGGCGCCGACACCGCCGCCAGCATCGGGATCCCGGCCATCACGGCCTTCTGCGCCAGCTCGAAGGAGGCCCGGCCCGACACCAGCAGGATCACCCGGGACAGCGGCAGGTCCCCGTTCTGCAGGGCACGGCCGACCAGCTTGTCGACCGCGTTGTGCCGGCCCACGTCCTCCCGTACGTCGAGCAGCTCACCCTCCTCGCTGAACAGGGCAGCGGCGTGCAGACCCCCGGTCCGGTCGAAGACCCGCTGGGCCGCGCGCAGCCGGTCGGGGAGGCCCGCGAGCAGCGAGGGCTCGACACGGACCGGGGGAGTGTCGGCGATGGGCCAGCGCGCCGTCGTACGGACCGCGTCCAGGCTGGCCTTGCCGCACAGACCGCACGAGGACGTCGTATACACGTTGCGTTCCAACGTGATGTCCGGAATGACGACGTCGGGAGCGGTCCGTACGTCCACCACGTTGTACGAGTTCGAACCGTCTACGGTCGCCCCCGCGCAGTACACGATGTTCTGCAGATCGTATGCGTTGGCGAGTACACCTTCGCTGACCAGGAACCCGGCGGCGAGCGCGAAGTCGTCTCCGGGCGTGCGCATGGTGATCGCGAGCGGCTTGCCGTTGAGCCTGATCTCCAGGGGTTCCTCGGCGACGAGCGTGTCCGGGCGGCTGGAGACCACGCCGTCCCGGATCCGGGTCACCTTGCGTCGTTCCGTGACTCGTCCCATGTCCTGATCAGCCCCGGTTCTGTACGTGCTGGTGGCCGAAACGGCCCTTGCTGCGGAGGGTGCCGCAGGTCACCGGGCCGTCATGTGCGGCGAGGTGACCTTCCCGCTCTCATTGTCCTGCATGCGCGGAGTGGGCTCGCGGCCCACTCGTGTCTCCTCATGCGGCACTCCTCAGCGCGAGCAGGTCCGAGATGGCGTGCACGGTGCGCAGGGTGGGCACCTCCACACCGGTGATCTCCGCCAACTCGACCACCGCGGCGAGGAGTACGTCGAGTTCGAGCGGCTTGCCGCGCTCCAGGTCCTGGAGCGTCGAGGTGCGGTGGTCGCCGACGCGTTCCGCGCCCGCGAGGCGCCGTTCGATGGAGACGCCGACCTCGCAGCCCAGCGCCTCGGCGACGGACAGCGTCTCGGTCATCATGGTCTCGATGACCTTGCGGGTGCCGCCGTGCAGGCACATCTGCCGCATGGTGGCGCGGGCCAGCGCGCTGATCGGGTTGAAGGAGATGTTGCCGAGCAGCTTGAGCCATATGTCGTTGCGCAGATCCGGCTCCACCGGGCACTTCAGCCCGCCGGCTTGCATGGCCTCGCTCAGCGCCAGACAGCGCGCCGAGACGCTGCGATCGGGCTCGCCGACGGAGAAGCGGGTGCCTTCGAGATGGCGCACAACTCCCGGTCCCGCCAGCTCCGTTGCCGCGTAGACCACACAGCCGACGGCCCGTTCGGGCGCGAGCACCGCACTGACCGCGCCGTCCGGGTCCACACTCTCGATGCGCTGCCCGTCGTAGGGCCCGCCGTGCGCGTGGAAGTACCACCAGGGGATGCCGTTCTGGGCGGCCACGACCGCCGTGGTGTCGTGCAGCAGGGGCTCGATCAGCGGCCCGCACGCCGCGTACGAGTTGGCCTTCAGGCCGAGGAGTACGAAGTCGACCGGGCCGATCTCGGCCGGGTCGTCGGTGGCATGGGCGCGGGCGGTGAAGTCGCCGCGCGGGCTGAGGACTTGGACGCCGTGCTGCCTCATGGCCGCGAGATGCGGTCCACGGGCGACGAGATGCACATCGGCGCCCGCACGGTGCAGCGCGGCGCCGACATAGGCGCCGATCGCACCGGCGCCGAGGACTGCGACTCTCACTGGAGACTCTCCGTTCGGTCGAGGGAGTACCGCGGAGGTGGGTGCCGCCCGGACGGCGCCGGGCGGAACCCTGGCCGAACAGTGTCGACGAAATATTGTCTACAGTATGGAAGATGGGTCGGCAAGGGTTCGGGCAGGGACTGTGCCCTGTGTCCCTGATCGCGCTGTATCCCTGAGCCCGCCGCCCGGGCCGCGCTAGCGTCGGGTCCATGATCGTATGGCTCAACGGCACCCACGGCGCGGGCAAGACGACGACCGGTCCGCTCGTGCAGCAACTGCTCCCGGATTCACGGGTGTTCGACGCCGAGAAGGTCGGCGTGACACTCATGGACATCACGCCGGGACTGCCCGCGACGGACAACTTCCAGCACTGGCCGCCATGGCGCCCGCTCGTCGTCGACACCGCCCGCCGCGTGCTCGACTACACCGGCGGCACGCTGGTGATGCCCATGACGGTCCTGGTCGAGCGGTACTGGCGCGAGATCAGTGCGGGCCTCGCCCAACACGCCATCCCTGTACGGCACTTCGTCCTCCACGCCGACCAGGACACCCTCCGCGGGCGCATCGAGGGGGACACCGCCATGGGCCCCTCCACCTTCCGTCTCGCCCACCTGGAGCCCTACGCCGAGGCGGCCCGCACCTGGCTGCACCGGGACGCTGAGGTCGTCGACACCACACACCTCACCCCCGACGAGGCCGCCCGGCGGATCGCGGAGTCCGTTCAGAGCTGAGGCCGGGCCGCAACACGAGAACAGGCGTGGGAGAGGAGCGAGTTCAGGCGCGCGAACCGGCGCGGGAACGGGAGTCGGAACTCCGCGGCGACCGTTCGGCGCACTCTGCATACCGCTCATCGCATACGGTCGACGCGCCGCCTTCTCAACTCCCTTGCCAGTCCCTACCGTCCGGGATCATGAGTCCCCCAGTCGCACCCCCGGCGTGGAGCCGCTGGCTGGTTCCGCCCGCCGCCCTCTCGGTACACCTCTCCATCGGCCAGGCCTACGCCTGGAGCGTCTTCAAGCCGCCGCTCGAATCCTCACTGAACCTCAGCGGTACACAGAGCGCCCTGCCCTTCCAGCTCGCGATCGTCATGCTCGGCCTGTCGGCCGCGTTCGGCGGCACCCTCGTGGAACGCAACGGGCCGCGCTGGGCGATGACCGTCGCCCTCGTCTGCTTCTCCTCCGGCTTCCTGATCTCCGCGCTCGGTGCGGAGACGAAACAGTTCTGGCTGATCGTCCTCGGCTACGGCTTCGTCGGCGGGATCGGCCTCGGCATCGGCTACATCTCACCGGTCTCGACCCTGATCAAATGGTTCCCGGACAGGCCCGGCATGGCCACCGGCATCGCCATCATGGGCTTCGGCGGCGGCGCGCTCATCGCCTCCCCGTGGTCGGCCCAGATGCTCAAGTCGTTCGGCTCCGACAACACCGGCATCGCTCAGTCGTTCCTCGTACTCGGTCTTTCGTATGCGGTATTCATGACACTGGGCGTGTTCCTCGTGCGGGTGCCACGCACCGACAAGCCCGTCGAGAACGCGCCCAGCGTCCTCTCCGGCGTGCAGGTCTCGGCCAACAGCGCTGTACGCACCCCGCAGTTCTGGTGCCTGTGGGTCGTCCTGTGCATGAACGTGACCGCGGGCATCGGCATCCTGGAGAAGGCCGCCCCGATGATCACGGACTTCTTCGCGGACACCTCCACCCCCGTCACGGTGTCGGCCGCCGCCGGCTTCGTCGCGCTGCTCTCCGCCGCCAACATGGCGGGCCGTATCGGCTGGTCCTCGACCTCCGACCTGATCGGCCGCAAGAACATCTACCGCGTCTACCTCGGCGTCGGAGCGGTCATGTACACGCTCATCGCACTGTTCGGCGACTCCTCGAAACCGCTGTTCATCCTCTGTGCGCTGGTGATCCTCTCCTTCTACGGCGGCGGTTTCGCGACCGTGCCCGCCTACCTGAAGGACCTCTTCGGGACCTACCAGGTCGGCGCGATCCACGGCCGGCTGCTCACCGCCTGGTCCCTGGCCGGTGTCCTCGGACCGCTGATCGTGAACTGGATCGCCGACCACCAGAAGGCCGCCGGCAAACACGGCGCGTCCCTCTACGACACGTCCTTCATCATCATGATCGGGCTGCTCGTCATCGGCTTCGTCGCCAACGAACTCGTCAAGCCTGTCCACGTCCGCCACCACATCCCCGCCCCGAGGGAGGCCGCCGATGTCGAACGACAGCAGTCAGAGTCCGCCTGACCGACGGCCGCTCATCGCCTTCGCCTGGCTCTGGGTGGGCGCACCGCTCGCGTACGGCCTGTACGAACTCGTCCTCAAGGCGAAGCAGCTGTTCACCGGCTGAATGTTCGGGCGACACCGTCAATCACAGGATGGATGACAGAAGCCGACAACCCGGACGGCTGTTTCCTGTGGCATCACCTGCCGTCGTACCCGCGAGTCACTGGCAAGACTGGTGGATCCCGCTACCCAAGGCAACGAGGGGGACCACCCATGAACGGCACGCGGATCGCCGCCGTCGGCCACTACCAGCCCGCCAAGGTACTCACCAACGAGGACCTGGCGGGCATGGTCGACACGAGTCACGAGTGGATCACCTCCCGGGTGGGCATCCAGACGCGACACATCGCCGGGCCCGACGAACCCGTGGACGAGCTGGCCGCGCACGCCGCCGCCAAGGCCCTCGCCGCAGCGGGCCTGACGCCCGGGGACATCGACCTGGTCCTGGTCGCCACCTCCACGGCCATCGACCGCTCCCCGAACATGGCCGCGCGCGTCGCCGCCCGCCTCGGCATCCCGTCGCCCGCGGCCATGGACGTCAACGTCGTGTGCGCCGGCTTCACCCACGCCCTGGCCACCGCCGACCACGCCGTCCGCGCGGGAGCGGCCACCCGGGCCCTGGTCATCGGCGCCGACAAGATGTCCGAGGTCACCGACTGGAACGACCGTACGACCTGTGTCCTCGTCGGCGACGGAGCGGGGGCCGCCGTCGTCGAGGCCGCCGACGAGCCCGGCATCGGACCGGTGCTGTGGGGTTCCGTGCCCGAGATGGGGCACGCGGTACGGATCGAGGGCACGCCCCCGCGGTTCGCGCAGGAGGGCCAGAGCGTCTACCGCTGGGCCACCACCCAGCTCCCGCCGATCGCCCGCAAGGCCTGCGAGAAGGCGGGGCTGACCCCTGCCGACCTCGCCGGCGTCGTCCTCCACCAGGCGAACCTGCGCATCATCGAGCCCCTCGCCGAGAAGATCGGCGCCGTCAACGCGGTCGTCGCCCGCGACGTCGTCCAATCGGGCAACACCTCGGCCGCCAGCATCCCGCTCGCGTTCTCGAAACTCGTCGAACAGGGTGCCATCCGCACCGGCGACCCCGTCCTGCTGTTCGGCTTCGGCGGGAACCTGTCGTACGCCGGCCAGGTCGTCCGGTGCCCGTGACCTGCGCACACGTTCGCAGGTGACGAGGCGGACCGCTGCCTCTCCTGCCTACTGCGCGCCGTGGACTGTGTGCCGGTCGTAAGGGCGGCTCCGCCTTTCGCCTGGCGGGGTTGAGGCAGGGCCCCTTTCGGCGCAGGGGGCGCTCCCCGCCGGTCGGGGCCCCGCCGCCGTGACGCGGGGCGAGGACGTCAGCCCTGGATGGCCGCGGCCCGCAGGGTGATGCGGTCCTGTCCCGTGTACACGTTCATGGTGGCGCCCCGCGGGAAGGTGTCCGGCAGTTCGCCGCTTCCGGTGAGGAGTGCGCCGGGGTGGGGGTCCCGGTCCGGTCGAAGACCCGTCGTGCCGCCCGCGACCGGTCGGGGAGGCCGACGAGCAGTTCGGGTTCGAACCGGACCGGGGGAGTGCGGTTGACGGGCCGACGGGTTGTCGTACGGACCGCTTCGAGATGTGCCGTGCCGCACGAGCCGAACAAGCCCCACAACCCGGAACAGCGGGGCGTCGTACGCCCGTTGGCGTCGCGGACGCGGAGCGCCTCGTGTCGTTTGGTGACTCGTACCGGGGTCGGCCTCGGTTTCGTGCCGACGCGAACGGCGGCAGCCGGGTGCGGGTCTCGCGACGGAGTCGCTCATGCGGCGGTCCGCAGGGCGAGCAGGTCCGAGATGGCGTGCACGGTGCGCAGGGTGGGCACCTCCACACCGGTGATCTCCGCCAACTCGACCACGGCGGCCAGGAGTACGTCGAGTTCGAGCGGCTTGCCGCGCTCCAGGTCCTGGAGCGTCGAGGTGCGGTGGTCGCCGACGCGTTCCGCGCCCGCGAGCCGGCGTTCGATGGAGACGCCGACCTCGCAGCCCAGCGCCTCGGCGACGGACAGCGTCTCGGTCATCATGGTCTCGATGACCTTGCGGGTGCCGCCGTGCAGGCACATCTGCCGCATGGTGGCGCGGGCCAGCGCGCTGATCGGGTTGAAGGAGATGTTCCCGAGCAGCTTGAGCCATATGTCGTTGCGCAGGTCGGGCTCGACCGGGCACTTCAGCCCGCCCGCCTGCATGGCGTCGCTGAAGACCCGGCAGCGGGCCGAGATGCTGCGGTCGGGCTCACCGACGGAGAACCGGGTGCCCTCCAAGTGGCGTACGACGCCCGGGCCTTCGAGTTCGGTGGCCGCGTAGACGACGCATCCGACAGCCCGTTCGGGCGCGAGCACCGCACTGACCGCGCCGCCCGGGTCCACGCTCTCGACGCGGTGGCCGTCGTGGAGACCGCCGTGCCGGTGGAAGTACCACCAGGGGATGCCGTTCTGGGCGGCGATCACCGCCGTGGTGTCGTGCAGCAGAGGCTCGATCAGCGGCCCGCACGCCGCGTACGAGTTGGCCTTGAGACCGAGGAAGACGTAGTCGACCGGGCCGATCTCGGCCGGGTCGTCGGTGGCATGCGCGCGGGCGGTGTAGTCGCCCCGCGGACTGAGGACATGTACCCCCTGTTGCCTCATGGCCGCGAGATGCGGTCCACGGGCGATGAGGTGCACGTCGGCGCCGGCGCGGTGGAGAGCGGCGCCGACGTAGGCGCCGATCGCTCCGGCGCCGAGGACTGCGACTTTCACTGGGTGGCGCTCCGTTCGGTCGAGGGATACCGAGGAACTGACGAACTGTGTCGACGAAATATTGTCTACAGGATGGAGTCGACGGCAGCAAGAGTTGTGACGGCACTCGGCGCCCCGCCCCACGACCCCCGCCGAGCGATCCCGCACGGGACGCCACCGATTCCAGGTGACCCGTGGAAGGCACCGTCCCCCATCCGTGAGCTGCCGGTGTGCCTGCGCGCGACAAGGCCAACTCCGCTGTCTACAGGCCTTTGTGCGCCGTAGACTGTAGGCGAAAACCAATTCATAATCATGCTGCAGCTCCGACGCTGCCCAGGAGGGACCGCGATGTTGTCGACGACAGGACTGCCGCGGGGTTCGGTGCCCAAGCTCGAACGCCCGGGTCCGTTGCGTGACCGCGTCTATGAGGCGTTGCTCGAACTCATCACCACGCGTGCCCTGGAGCCCGGTCAGCATCTCGTCGAGAGTGAACTCGCCGGGCATCTCGGGGTGTCACGGCAGCCGGTGCGGGAGGCGTTGCAGCGGCTCAGTACCGAGGGCTGGGTCGATCTGCGGCCCGCGCAGGGGGCGTTCGTGCACGAGCCGACGGAGGAGGAGGCCGACCAACTCCTCACCGTACGCACGCTGTTGGAGGCCGAGGCCGCCCGGCTCGCCGCCGCCAACGCGAGCAGCGCCGGCATCGCCGTCCTGGAGGAACTGTGCACGGAGGGCGAGCGCGCGGTCGCCGCCGACGACGTGGACAGCGCGGTCGCGATGAACGCCCGGCTCCATGCGAAGGTCATGGAACTCGCGGGTAACACGGTCCTCGCCGAGTTGGCCGCACAGGTCGACCGGCGCGTCCGCTGGTACTACACACCGGTGGCCCGGCAGCGCGGGCAGCAGTCCTGGATCGAGCACCGTGAGCTGATCGCAGCGATCGCCGACCGCGACGAGCCGCGCGCCACGGAGGTCATGCGCGCCCACACGGAACACACGCGGAAGATGTACCACCAGCGCGAGAAGTAGCCCGGCCCACTCACAAGTCACCGAATGGACCGGCCACCGACCGAGGCAGCACGCGCGCGTGCCGTCCCGGAGCGGCCGCGCGGTCGCCGCAGCACCGGGCCCGGCCAACGGATCGAGCCGTACCCCTTCCCGCGGACGAGCGGGCCTTACCGACGAGTCTGCGCGCGAGTGATCGTGCAGCGACGGAGCGTGCGCCGCTCTACGACGCGAAGCTCCAGCCGGCGCACGGGTTGCGGGCGGCGCTGCTCCCGCCCTCGCCGCCGTCGCTGCCGGGCAGGCGGCCCTCCTGCGACGAACGTCGCGGGGGAGGGCCGCCTGTTGTCCGAACTCCCTTGTCTAGACGGCCGCTTGCGGCTGCGGTGCCGGCGTGCCGGCCAGGGTCCGCCCCGGCTGCCGCAGCAGCAGGGCGATCGCCGCCGCGACCATCGAGGTGGCGCCGGCCAGCGCGTACGCCCCGTTGTAGCCCCAGGCGGCGACCACCATGGAGCCGAGGCCACCGCCGAACAGGCCGCTGACCAGCTTGCCGCTGTACACCAGCCCGTAGTTGGAGGCGTTGTAGTTCTCCCCGAAGTAGTCCGGGGTGAGCGCCGCGAACATCGGGTAGAACGCGCCGCCGCCGAAGCCGGAGAGGAAGGCGAAGAACAGGAACAGCCATTCGCTCTTGATGTCACCGGCCCAGATCACGCCGAACTGGGCGAGCCCCAGGACGACGATGACGAACACCAGGGTGGACTTGCGGCCCCACTTGTCGGACAGCCAGCCCACGACCCCGCGGCCGATGCCGTTGATGACCGCCATGACGCCCATGGAGGAGGCCGCCACCAGCGGGCCGAAGCCCACCTCCTTGGCGAAGTCGACCTGGAAGGAGATTCCGAAGATCGACACGCCCGCGGTCATGACGAGGGCGACCCACATGAGGGGAAGCATGCCGGTCCTGATTGCCTCCTTGGGTGTGTACTGCTTTACCGCGGGTGGGTTCTTGGCCAGGGCGGCGGCGCCCTTCGCGCTGCCGCCGTAGGTGAGCGGGTCGATGTCCGCGGGCCACCAGTTCTTCGGCGGGTCCCTGAAGAAGAACGCGCACCCGAAGACCACGATCATGATGTAGCAGCCGATGAGGTCCAGGACGCGGTGGTAGTTCGCGGTGTCGAAGCCGTAGTTGAAGATGAAGATGAACGGCAGCGATCCGTACGCGAAGCCGCCGTTGACGAACCCGGTCCTGGCTCCCCGGCGTTCAGGGAACCACTTGCCGACCATGTTGATGCAGGTCGCGTAGACGAAGCCGGAGCCGATGCCTCCGATGACGCCGAATCCCAGGATCGCCAGCCAGACGTTGCTCAGGTGCGACAGCGCCAGGAACCCGACCAGACACATGCCGGAACCGATGTACATGGCCCTGCGGGCGGTGAGTATGCCCTTCTCCCGCAGCCACCCCGCCGGGAAGGCGATGCCGGCCTGGAAGAAGACCCAGACACTGAGGATCCAGAACGTGTTGCTCTGCGTCCAGCCGTGGGCGTGGGACAGGGTGTCCTCGGCCGAGCCGTACGCGTACTCGAAGACGCTGATGGCCATCATGGCGAGCCACGGCAGATACACCATGAACTTGCGCGAGTGCCCGAGGATGTCCCGGTCACTCTCGCCGACGCGGTAGACACGGCCGTGGGCGTCGGTCACTTCACGGTAGGGGCGGTGAGCGGGGTCGGGGTGCTGCGACTCGTTGTTCTTGCTGCTTGCTGTGTACGGATCTGCCGTCATGTCAGGCCATCTCCTCGCCGAGCGGTTGCGGGTTGGGGATGATGCGACGCATGGTCCTGGGCCTGCCGGGCGCCTTGAGGAACAGCGCCAGCACCGCGGAGCCCAGACCGATGCAGCCGGCCAGGACGAACGCGCCCTCGTAGTCCCACACGCCGACCACGATCGAGCCGACCCCGGAGCCGACGAGGCCCGAGATGAGCTTCGAGCTGTAGACCATGCCGTAGTTGGAGGCATTGTTGTTCTCGCCGAAGTAGTCCGCCGTCATGGCGGCGAACAGCGGGAAGATCGCGCCGCCGCCGAAGCCGGAGACCATGGAGCAGAAGAGGAAGAACGGCATGCTGCCCATCTGGCCGGAGACCAGCACACCGAACTGGGCGGTGCCCAGCACCAGACACACGATGATCAGTGTGTGGCGGCGGCCGAAGCGGTCCGATATCCAGCCGATGACGCCGCGCCCGGTGCCGTTGACGATGGCCTTCAGGGACATCGCCGTGGCCACGATGCCGCCCGCGAAGCCCATGTCCTTGCCGAACGGCACCTGGAAGGCGATGCCGAAGATGTTGATCCCGGCCGTGCACAGCAGGCAGAACCACATCATCCACAGGACGGGCGTGCGTGCGGCCTCCCCCGGGGTGTACTGCCTGACCGCCGGCGGGTTCTTCTCCAGTGCGCGCCGGATCTTCGGGTCGTCGGTCGCCTTCAGCGGGTCGACGTGCGGAGGCCACCAGTTCTTCGGCGGGTCCTTGAAGAACCACCCCGCGAACGCCACGACGGCGCAGCAGGTCAGGCCCACCGTCACCAGGACGCCCCGGTAATTGGTCAGGTCCATGTACGAGGTGAACAGGAAGACGAAGGGCACCGAGCCGTAGGCGAAACCGCCGTTGACCATGCCGGTCTTGCCGCCCTTGCGCTCCGGATACCACTTGCCGACCATGTTCACGCAGGTCGCGTAGACGAAGCCGGCGCCGATGCCGCTGCACACGCCGAAGCCGAGGTACGCGACGATCACGTTCGGCGCGAACGCGAGTGAGAGATAACCCAGGATCGTGCCCAGTGCGCCGAGCATCATCGCGTACCGCGCGGGAAGCCTTCCGCTCTCCCGCAGCCGCCCCGCGGGGAAGGCCACGGCCGCCTGGAAGAACACCCAGACGCCCATCAGCCAGAAGATGTGCCCACTGCTCCACAGATGCGCGTCGTGCAGGGTGTCCTCGGCCGACGTGAACGCGTACTCCGAGGAGCTGATGCCCAGCATGCCCATCCAGGGGAAGAGCACCATGGTCCATCGTGGCCGGCCCATGATGTCCCGGTCGGTTTCGCCGATCCGGTACACACGGCCGCCTGGACCCGTCACCTCCCTGTGGGTGGCGGGCTTGGAATCGTCGACGGTTGTCATCTTCTTCAAGCACTCCTTGCGTCGAAAGATCTGGCCAGCGCCCCCTGTCCAAATGCCTTTCGTGCGCACGCGGGTCCCGGAGCCTGCCGACGCGCACCGTCGGCCTGCCCCCCGCTCGGTCACCTCATGGGCCACCGCCCAGCGGTTCCGAGGTCCGGTCCCGAGGCTCCATGTCAGATCACCCCGCTCGACCTGAGCAGGCGCAGTTCCTCGTCACCGAGGCCCAGTTCGCCTATGTAGATCTCTTGGTTGTGTTGGCCGAGGAGGGGTGGGGTGGTGATGTGGGTGG
>NZ_JBXVPZ010000264.1:0-13232 GCF_057961495.1 Streptomyces sp. P5F9
GGTTGTGGGTGGCTGGTCGCGCCCACGCGGCGGAGCCGCACATGTCACAGCCCCGCGCCCCTGAAAGACAGGGGGTTGCGCTGAACTCGGGGTGACAAGCGGTCTATTCGGGCGGGTGCGGGTCCTGTGTGACTGGTCGCGCCGCTCCTCGCGCCCCTGAAGACGGCCGGCTGCGCCTGTTTGTGGGGGCCGCGTGATCGAACCGAGCGGTCGGGGCTCGGCTTGGCCGTGGGGTGGAGCCGTGGCATCGGCGGCTCAGCCACGCCCGCAAGGTAGGACCCCCTGTTTTTCAGGGGCGCGAGGCTGTGACATGTGCGGCTCCGCCGCGCGGGCGCGACCAGCCCCACACAACCCGCACCCGCCCGACCACCTCACCCGGCACCCCGGACGGCGCTCCAAAACCGGCGCAGCCCCTTGGCGGAACCGAATAATCCGCACATGCTGCGCGCATGACAGCAAAACTGACGCAGCATCAGCTGACGAGACGTCAAATCCTGGGCATGGTCGCCCTCCAGACCGCCGCCGCGGCCGGTCTCACCCGTATCGGTCTCCAGTCCGCGCAGGCCGTCGAACCCGCGGCCGTCGAGACCGCCCCCGCGATCGTCGTCGGGTCCGGTTACGGCGGGGCGGTCGCCGCCCTCCGGCTCGGGCAGGCCGGTATCACCACCCTCGTCCTGGAGATGGGCAGGCTCTGGAACACGGCCGGCTCCGACGGCAAGATCTTCTGCTCCACCTCCGCCCCGGACCAGCGCTCCATGTGGTTCAAGACCCGCACCGAGGCCCCGCTCGCCACCTTCTTGTGGCTGGACGTCGTCAACAAGGACATCGGCCTCTACCCCGGCGTCCTGGACCGGGTGCACTACGACAACATGTCCGTGTACGTGGGGCGTGGCGTCGGTGGGGGATCCCTGGTCAACGGCGGCATGGCCGTCACCCCGCTCCAGTCGTACTTCACCGAGCAGTTCCCCACCGTCGACGCCACCGAGATGTACAGCACGTACTTCCCGCGCGCCCGCACCATGCTCGGCGTCAACACCGTCGACCCGACCTGGTTCGAGTCGACGGAGTGGTACCAGTTCACCCGCACCTCACGGAAGGCCGCCACCACCGCGGGCCTGAAGACCACCTTCGTGCCCAACGTCTACGACTTCGGCTACATGCAGAAGGAGGCCGCCGGCACCGCCACCAAGTCCGCGCTCGCCGCCGAGGTCATCTACGGCAACAACTACGGCAAGAAGAGCCTCGACAAGACCTACCTCGCCTCCGCGCTCGGCACCGGCAAGGTCACCATCCACACCATGGAGAAGGTGAAGGCGATCACGCGGGGGAGCGACGGGTCGTACGTCCTGACCGTCGACCGGATCAACGACACCGGTACCGTCGTCGAGACCAAGCAGTACAGCTGCACCTATCTGTTCCTCGGCGGCGGCAGCCTCGGCACCACCGAACTCCTCGTCCGCGCCCGGGACACGGGCACGCTCCCCGCTCTCAACGCGAGCGTCGGCGCGGGCTGGGGGACCAACGGCAACACGATGGTCGGGCGTGCCAACCACGTCTGGGACACCGTCGGCGCCAATGAGTCGACGATGCCGGTCATGGGCATCGACGACTGGGCCAACACCGACAACCCCGTCTTCGCGGAGATCGCCCCGCTGCCGATGGGTCTCGAACACTGGATCAGCCTCTATCTGGCGATCACCAAGAACCCGCAGCGCGCGTCGTTCACGTACGACTCCGCCTCCGGCACGGTGAAACTCGGCTGGACCGCGGCGCAGAGCGCGGTCTCGGTCGCCATGGCGAAGAAGCTGTTCGACCGGATCAACGCGGCGAACGGGACGATCTACCGGTACGACCTGTTCGGCTCCACCAGCAAAGTCTTCGCCGACGACTTCTGCTACCACCCGCTCGGCGGCTGCGTGTTGGGCCAGGCGACCGACAACTACGGCCGGGTGAAGGGGTATTCGAAGCTGTACATCACCGACGGCTCGCTGGTGCCCGGCTCGATCGGGGTCAACCCGTTCGTGACGATCACCGCACTCGCGGAAAGGACGATGACGCGGGTCCTCGCCGAGGACACCGCGTCATAGACCAACTTCCGTACCGGGCCCGCTACTTCTGGTAGAGGGCTTCGATCTCGTCCGCGTAGTCCTTGGCCACCACATTGCGCTTGAGCTTCAGGGACGGCG
Organism: Streptomyces sp. P5F9; assembly: GCF_057961495.1. Lineage (NCBI taxonomy): Bacteria > Bacillati > Actinomycetota > Actinomycetes > Kitasatosporales > Streptomycetaceae > Streptomyces > Streptomyces sp. P5F9. The sequence continues at coordinate 2,187 of NZ_JBXVPZ010000264.1, forward strand.
TCAGGTGGCCCGACTCCTCCGTGAACTGGGAGGACAGAATGCGGAACTTCCGCACCGATTCCGCCTTCGACACCGCGGCGTTGCCGTCGTCGACCGCGTCCTGGACCGCCCGCACCAGGTCCGGATCGTCACGCAGCGACGCCGCGGTGGAACCCGCCGGCTTGCCGTGCTCGGCGGCCCAACGGCCCAGGAACTCGTCGTCGATGGTGACCAGCGCGCCCACGAAGGGCCGCCCGTCGCCGACGACCATGCACTCCGCGACCAGCGCGTGCGCGCGGATGCGGTCCTCGATCACGGCCGGGGCGACGTTCTTGCCGCCCGCGGTGACGATGATCTCCTTCTTGCGGCCCGTGATGCTGAGGTAGCCGTCCTCGTCGAGGGTGCCGATGTCCCCGGTGTGGAACCAGCCGTCGGCCAGCGCCTCGGCCGTGGCGGCCTCGTTGTTCCAGTAGCCCTTGAACAGGTGCTCGCCGTGCAGCAGCACCTCGCCGTCGTCCGCGATGCGCACGACCGAGCCGGGCAGCGGCTGGCCGACCGTGCCGATCTTCGTCCGGTCCCAGGGGTTGAACGCGGTGGCCGCGCAGGACTCGGTCAGGCCGTAGCCCTCCAGGACCGTGAAGCCGATGCCCCGGAAGAAGTGCCCGAGCCGCTCGCCCAGCGGGGCGCCGCCGGAGATCGCGTACTCGCCCTTGCCGCCCAGCACCGCGCGCAGCTTGCTGTAGACGAGCTTGTCGAAGGTCCTGTACTTGATCTTCAGGCCGAGGGACGGACCCGCCGGGGTGTCCAGCGCGCGGCTGTACGCGATCGCGGTGTCGGCCGCCTTGTCGAAGATCTTGCCCTTGCCGTCCGCCTGCGCCTTGGCGCGCGCCGAGTTGTAGACCTTCTCGAAGACACGCGGCACGCCGAGGATCAACGTCGGCCGGAACGAGGCGAGTTCGTCCGTGAGGTTCTTGATGTCCGGGACCAGGCCGAGCTTGATCGGCGCCACCATCGGCGCGATCTGCACCAGCCGCCCGAAGACGTGCGCGAGCGGCAGGAACAGCAGTACCGAGCACTCGCCGGTGCGGAACAGCGGGCGCAGCCGTTCCACGATGTTGCCGCACTCGGCGAAGAAGCTGCGGTGGGTGAGCACACAGCCCTTGGGCCGGCCCGTAGTACCGGAGGTGTAGACGATGGTCGCCGGGTCGTCGGCCTTCGCCTGCGAGCTGCGCTCCTCGACGGTGGCGTCGGTGACGTCCTTGCCCGCGCGGTCCAGTTCGTCGATCGCGCCGGCGTCGATCTGCCAGACGTGCTTGAGCGCCGGAAGCTGCGCACGCACCGACTCGACGGTGGCGGCGTGTCCGTCCTGCTCCACGACGACCGCGGTGGCGCCCGAGTCGCTCAGGATCCACTGCACCTGCTCCGGCGAGCTGGTCTCGTACACCGGCACGGTGATCGCGCCCGCGCACCAGATCGCGAAGTCGAGCAGCGTCCACTCGTACCGCGTGCGGGACATCAGACCGACCCGGTCGCCGGGCTGGACGCCGGAGGCGATGAGCCCCTTGGCGGCGGCGTGCACCTCGGCGAGGAAGACCGTGGCGGTCACGTCCTGCCAGCCGCCGTTCGCCTTGCGGGCGATCACGGCGACATCTGGGTGCTGCGCGGCGTTTCTGCGGACGATGTCGGTCAGATTGCCGTCCGCAGGGACCTCGTACAAAGCCGGAAGGCTGAACTCGCGCAAGACTGCTGCTCCTCATAGGGCGCCGGCGCCACGACGTTGTGTGATGCGACGGTCCGGTCCAAGACTCGGGCAGGTGCGTCAGGACCGGGTGATTGAAATCCTGAGCACGACTGGACTGCCCGGACGTTACCCGTCGGTATGGCTCCTACGACAGGGGGGTCCGGCGAGATGTTCGCTGCGTCACACAGATTGGTGTTTCCTCGCGCACAGTAGTCCACCCCTTTCTTGACTGGCCAGTAACCGCAAGGTCCGCCGCCACTGTTCACGTTTGCCGCACACGCCTACGCTTGATCGTCATGGCACCCACACCGGCCGGTAACTCCGGGACGCGCATCCATGTGGTCAGCGACGTGCACGGCAACGCCCGTGACCTGGCCAGATCCGGCGAGGGTGCCGACGCCCTGATCTGCCTGGGCGACCTCGTCCTCTTCCTCGACTACGCCGACCACGCGCGCGGGATCTTCCCCGAACTCTTCGGCGAGGAGAACGCCGACCGCCTGGTCGAGCTGCGCACCGCCCGGCGCTTCGAGGAGGCCCGGGAACTGGGCGCCCGCCTCTGGTCCGGCGTCGGCGGCGACCGGGCGGCCCTCATCGAGAAGGCGGTCCGCAAACAGTACGCCGAGATGTTCGCCGCCTTCCCCACCCCGACGTACGCCACCTACGGCAACGTCGACATGCCGACCCTGTGGTCCGAGTACGCCGGCCCCGGAACCACCGTGCTCGACGGCGAACGCGTCGAGATCGGCGGCTGGACGTTCGGCTTCGTAGGCGGCGGCCTCCGCACCCCCATGCGCACCCCGTACGAGATCAGCGACGAGGAGTACGCCGCCAAGATCGAGGCGGTGGGCGAGGTCGACGTCCTCTGCACGCACATCCCGCCCGAGGTCCCCGAGCTGGTCTACGACACCGTCGCGCGCCGCTTCGAACGCGGCAGCCGCGCCCTCCTGGACGCCATCCGCCGCACCAGGCCCCGCTATTCACTGTTCGGCCACGTTCACCAGCCGTTGGTGCGGAGGATGCGGATCGGGGCGACCGAGTGTGTGAACGTGGGGCACTTCGCGGGGAGCGGCAAGCCGTGGGCCCTGGAATGGTGACCGTCCCCCTCGATGTCCGCAGGTAGGGGGTGAAGTGGGGCGGTCGGCCGCGCGGTAGCCTTCACGCTGCACGCACACGCGCATGACGACGACGCCCTGCCGGTCCGCATCTGGAGGAGCCACAGCGATGGCGGAACACACCAGTTCGAGCATCACGATCGAGGCGGCACCGGCCGAAGTGATGGAAGTGATCGCCGACTTCGCCCGCTACCCGGACTGGACCGGCGAGGTGAAGGAGGCGGACGTCCTCAAGACCGACGAACGCGGCCGCGCCGAACAGGTCCGCCTCGTCATGGACGCCGGCGCGATCAAGGACGACCAGACCCTCGCGTACACGTGGACCGGCGACAACGAGGTCTCCTGGACCCTCGTCAAGTCCCAGATGCTGCGCTCCCTGGACGGCTCGTACCTGCTCAAGCCTTCGGGCGCGGGCGCCACGGAGGTCACCTACCTCCTCACGGTGGACGTCAAGATCCCGATGCTGGGCATGATCAAGCGCAAGGCCGAGAAGGTCATCATCGACCGGGCGTTGGCGGGGTTGAAGAAGCGGGTGGAGTCGGGGGAGCCACCGGTGGAGACGGGCGAGAAGTAGGCGGGCCTTTTCGGCGCCGGCGGGCGTTCTCGGCCCGTGCGGTGCCTTTCTGACGCAGGCCGGCTATATCCAGCCCGTCCGGCGTTTGAGGACGAGGCCCCTTCAGGGCCGAAGCGGGGGTCTGGGGGCGGCAGCCCCCGGCAACGGCGCCCAGCCCCCACCCTCGCCGAGCGACTACCGTTCACTCATATGCGTACCATCCTGATCACCGGCCCAGGCGGCAGCGGCCGCAGCACCATCGCCGCAGCCACCGCACAAGCCGCCGCAGGCACCGGCACCCGGACACTCCTCCTCGGTGCCGACCGCGGCGACACCCTAGGCGCCGCCCTGGGTGTGGTGACGGGAGCGGCCCCCGTGGAGGCCGCCGAGAACCTCACGGCATGGCGCCCCGACGCCACGGAGTCCTTCCGCGCCGACCTCACCGCCTTCCAGGACCGCGCCTCCACGGCCCTCGAACTCCTGGGCGCGGCCCGCCTGGACGCGGAAGAACTGACCCCCCTCCCCGGCGCCGAGGAACTGGCCCTCCTCCGGGCCCTCAGGGACGCGGCCCTGTCCGAGGCCTACGACCTCCTCGTCGTGGACCTCCCGCCGACGCCCCACGCGCTCGCGCTCCTCGCCCTCCCCGAGGAACTCCGCCGCTACCTCCGTCGCCTCCTCCCGGCCGAGCGGCAAGCGGCCCGCGCCCTCCGCCCGGTCCTCGGCCGCCTCGCCGGCGTCCCGATGCCCTCCGAGTGGCTCTACGACACGGCAGGCCGCTGGGACGTCGAACTGGCCGCCGTGGAAGCGGTTCTCGCGGACCGGAACACGACCGTACGACTGGTCGCAGAGCCCGGACCGGCGGGCGCCGAAGCCGTCCGCGCGGCCGGTCTCGCGCTCGCCCTGCGCGGCCTGCGGCCCGACGTGCTGGTCGCCAACCGGGTGCTGCCCGAGTCCGTCGAGGACACCTGGCTGGCCGGCCTCAACGCGCAGCAGCGCAAGACCCTGGACGAGTGGCAGGGGACGTACGACGACATCCGGCACGTCCCGCACCTCGGCCACGATCCGCGCGGCACCGACGACCTTGCCGCGCTCGCCGTGCCCGGTGTCGACGCGGCCGGTTCCGCGGTCGAGTGGCCGGTGACCGACCGGCTGGCCGAGGACGGTGTGCTGGTCTGGGGCATTCCGCTGCCCGGCGCGATACGCGACGAGCTGGACCTGGTCCGGCGCGGCGACGAACTCGTCGTCACCGTCGGCCGGTTCCGCCGTATCGTGCCGCTGCCGTCGGCCCTGCGCCGCTGCACGGTGGCCGGCGCGGCCCTGCGGGAGGGCGAACTGCGCATCCGTTTCGCCCCGGACCCGGACCTGTGGCCGCAGGGAAGATGAGTATTGGTGGGTGCGGAGCCGTGAAGCACGTACGCCCATTCGGGTAACGTCGTAGAGACGAACCGTAGTCAGGAGTCCGTCATGAGCGAAGAGCTCCCCCCGTCCGACGCCCGCAAGGACGAGGCGCTCGACGAGGTGCGGGCGACCGACGCCGACGCCTGGGCGACGGCGGCCGCCGAAGACCTCGCGGCGGAGAAGGCCCGCCGCCGCACCCAGTACGGCCAGCCGCCGGTCTCGGCCGCCGAGGAACTGCGCAAGCTCGTCGACACCGTCGCGGACAAGCTGTCCGGCCTCCAGTCCCCGCTGCTCGGCCAGGTCGCCGGACCGGCCGCCCAGCAGGTGGTGAAGCAGGTCGTCCAGCAGGCCAAGGCCGCCGTCGAGCCCGTCATCGAACGCAACCCGGACGTCTTCGACCACCTCGCCGCGGCCGGAAACGAACTCCTCGCCGCGTACCGCTCTGCGGTCCAGGCCCAGGAGCAGCGCTGGACGGCCCGCGACAGCGAGCTGAAGGACCTGAGGAACGACCGCCGCGACCGGGGAGACGACTCCGGTCCGGGGGAGCGCATCGACCTGGACTAGAAGCCCCTGAGGGCCCGCTGCCGGATTCGCGTCCGTCCGGTGGGCTCTGGTGCGCACTTCCCTCACCGCCGCCAGAGCCCTCCAGGGCCGCCCAGCGGGCGAACGCCGCGATTCCGACGGCAGCCCCTCGGGTACGGTGGGCCGTAGCGGGGCTCGACCGAAACTGAGGGATTCATGGGACTCACCATCGGCGTCGATATCGGCGGCACCAAGATCGCGGCCGGGGTGGTCGACGAGGAAGGCAACATCCTCTCGACCCACAAGGTGCCGACCCCGGGTACGCCCGAAGGCATCGTGGACGCCATCGCCGCCGCGGTCGACGGAGCACGCGCCGGGCACGAGATCGTCGGCGTGGGCATCGGTGCCGCCGGATACGTCAACCGTCAGCGCTCCACGGTCTACTTCGCGCCGAACATCGACTGGCGCCAGGAGCCGCTGAAGGAGAAGGTCGAGGCCCGCGTGGGCCTGCCCGTCGTCGTGGAGAACGACGCGAACGCCGCGGCCTGGGGCGAGTACAAGTTCGGCGCCGGCAAGGGCCACCGCAACGTCATCTGCATCACCCTCGGCACCGGCCTCGGCGGCGGCATCATCATCGGCAACAAGCTGCGCCGCGGGCACTTCGGGGTGGCCGCCGAGTTCGGCCACATCCGCATGGTGCCGGACGGCCTGCTGTGCGGCTGCGGCTCCCAGGGCTGCTGGGAGCAGTACGCGTCGGGCCGCGCCCTCGTGCGCTACGCCAAGCAGCGCGCGAACGCGACCCCCGAGTCCGCGGAGGTGCTCCTCTCGCTCGGCGACGGCACCCCCGACGGCATCGAGGGCAAGCACATCTCCATGGCCGCCCGCCAGGGTGACCCGGTCGCGGTCGACTCCTACCGCGAACTGGCCCGCTGGGCCGGCGCCGGCCTCGCCGATCTCGCCTCCCTCTTCGACCCCTCCGCCTTCATCGTCGGCGGCGGCCTCTCCGACGAGGGCGAACTGGTCCTCGACCCCATCCGCAAGTCCTACAAACGCTGGCTGGTGGGCGGCAACTGGCGCCCGGTCGCCGACGTGATCGCGGCCCAGCTCGGCAACAAGGCGGGCATGGTGGGAGCGGCAGACCTGGCGAGGGAGCCGGACCCGATCATGTAACACGTACGGCGACTGTGCCGACCTCAGGGGCGCGGGGCTGTGACATGTGCGGCTCCGCCGCGCGGGCGCGACCAGCCACGTACGACTGGCAGTCGCCCACGTACCCCGCGCCCCGCCTTTGCTTTTAGGGGCGCGGGGAACTGCGCGACCAGCCACGACGCACGTGCAGCCGACGCACGACCCGCACGTCCCGCCACTGCAACCCCCCGCACCACGTCGTATCTTGATCCGCATGGCGACGACCCCGCTGCTCCCCAACTCCCGCACCGAACCCGACGGTTCGGCAGTCATCCGCGTCCTGAGCTACAACATCCGCTCGATGCGCGACGACACAGACGCCCTGGCCCGCGTCATCAAGGCCTGCGCTCCGGACCTCGTCCTGATCCAAGAGGCCCCCCTCTTCTTCCGCTGGCGCAAGAAACTGGCCCGCCTCGCCTCCGCGTCCGACCTGGTCGTCCTCAGCGGCGGAGGCACCGCAGCCGGCCCCGCCCTCCTGTGCTCACTCCGGGCAACGGTCGAGCGCACGGAGGACGTACTCCTGCCACTGACCCCCGGCCAACACCGCCGCGGCTTCGCCACCGCGGTCGTACGGATCGGCGGCACCCGCCTCGGCGTCCTCAGCTGTCACCTCAGCCTGAGCCAGGACGAACGCTACGAACAGGGCGGCATGCTCCTCGACCGGCTGGCCGGAATGGGCGTGGACCACGTGATCGCGGGCGGCGACCTCAACGACCGCCCCGACGGCCGGACTTTCGGACGCCTGGCCAAGGAGCTGCAGGACTGCTGGGCCACCGCCCCCTGGGGCGAGGAGAACACCTGGACTCCCGGCAACCCCTTCCAGCGCATCGACGCGATCTTCGCCACGCAGGGCATCGAGGTACTCGGCTGCGGGGTACCGCTGGGCCTCCCGGAGGTGGAGGAGGCCGACATCAAGCGGGCGACGGATCACTTCCCCGTGCTGGCCGCGGTACGCGTGCCCGCGGCCTGAACCACAGCCGCCGGGCAGTGCGAGGGGGGAGAGGCGCTGCCGTGAGGGCGGCCACCGACCACTTCCCGGTGCCGGCCGCCCTCAAAGTGCCCGCGAGCTAGACGACCGCACCCCGCCCCGGATCGTCCCCGTCCTCCTCGTCCGTCCGCATCCGCATCACCAACGTGCCGAACCCGCCCAGGAACCCGCCGATCCCGATGGTCGCAAGCCACCAGGTCATGTCCCAGCCGAGCAGCACCGCCAGCAGCAGCAGGATCGGGCCGCCGACCACTCCGAGCCAGGCGAACTTGGCGGTCGTGTCGGCGTCCGGCAGCGGAGGCGGCTCGGGCGGCACGAAGTGACCCTCGTCGTCCTCGTCGAAGTCCTCCTCGGAGGAGTCCGGCGAGGCGTAGTCACGGGGACCGCCGACACCGGGCGCGAAGGAGACCGAACTGCCCAACGGCTTCGCGGGCGGCGGCGGTTCCTCGGTGCCCTTGTCCTTACCCGCGCCTTTGTCCTTGGCCTTGTCGCCCTTGTCCGGCTCCTTGGCCTTCGGCCGCTCGTCGTTCTTCTCGGGATCGAGCAGCGCGAGATCCTCGATCGACTTGAACGGCTTGGCGCCCGGCGGATCCTTGGGCTCCTCGCCGTATCCGGCGACGATCGCGGCCCACGCGGCCTCCTCGTCGAACGGGACGCCCTGCTCCTCCGGTTCGAGGCCCTCGCGGTCGGAGTCGTGCTCAGCCACCTGTGGCCGTCCCTTCCTGCTCGCTCACCCGGCCCGTGTCGGACGCCTGCTTGCCGACACTGGGTGCGAGCCGGCCGATGAACGCGAAGCTCTCCTCGAAAATCCGGTCCGCGTCGTGGTCCAACGTCGCGACGTGGTAGCTCTGTTCCAGCAGGATCTCCGTCACGTCGGCCGAGGAAACCCGACTGACGACACGAGCCGAGTCGGCCGGCGGAACCACATGGTCCTGGGGGCTGTGCAGCAGCAGGAGCGGCTGGGTGACCTGCGGCAGCTCGCGGTCGACCAGCCGGAAGAAAATACGCAGGGAGTGCGCGGAGTGCAGCGGCACCTTGTCGTACCCGACCTCCTCGCTGCCCTCCTTCGCGATGTCGCTGGCGATGCCCGGCGCCGTACGCACCAGATGGCGGGCCACCGGAAGGGCGTGCGCCGCGAGGCCGTGCACCTTGATGCCGGGGTTGACGACCACGACACCGCTGATCTCGTCGCCGTGCTTCGCGGCCAGCCGCAGGGCCAGCGCGCCGCCCATGGACAGGCCCGCGACGAAGACCTGCGAGCAGCGCTCGCGCAGGGCGCGCAGCTCGCGGTCCACCTCCGCGTACCAGTCCTGCCAGCCGGTGAGCTGCATGTCCTCCCAGCGCGTGCCGTGCCCGGGCAGCAGCGGCAGCGACACGGTGAGGCCGCGCTCGGCCAGATACTCCGCCCAGGGGCGCAGCGACTGCGGGGAACCGGTGAAGCCGTGGCAGAGGAGAACTCCGACCTCCCCGCCCTCGTGGCGGTACGGCTCGGCTCCGGGGAGGACCGGCACCTTCGGTCTCCTGTTCATGAGAAGGGCGTGGTGGTGAGACGCGTGTTCATGAGAGGGGTCTGAACAAGTCCAGGTGCGGTTAACCGTACGCGACCGCACTGACACCGACCAGGGTCGTCGGGTCCTTTGACAGTGCTCCGGGTTAAGGTCTGATCGACGGAAACGGGAGGCACTCGCTTGTTGTACGGCACGATGAAGGTCGCCATCGGGGGACCGCTGAAGGTCGCCTTCCGACCCTGGGTGGAGGGCCTGGAGAACATTCCGGACGAGGGTGCCGCCATCCTGGCGAGCAATCACCTCTCGTTCTCGGACTCGTTCTTCCTGCCCGCGGTCCTGGACCGCAAGGTGACCTTCATCGCGAAGGCCGAGTACTTCACGACCCCCGGGGTGAAGGGCAAGCTGACGGCCGCGTTCTTCAAGGGCGCCGGCCAGCTTCCGGTGGACCGCTCCGGTGCGCGCGGGGCGGGCGAGGCCGCGATCAAGGCCGGGATCGACGTCCTGGAGCGCGGTGAACTGTTCGGTATCTATCCGGAGGGCACGCGCTCCCCGGACGGGCGCCTCTACCGCGGCAAACCCGGTGGCCTCGCGCGCGTGGCGCTCGCCAGCGGCGCTCCGGTGATCCCGGTCGCGATGATCGACACGGAGAAGATCCAGCCGCCCGGCAAGGTCATGCCGAAGCTGATGCGCCCGGGCATCCGGATCGGCAAGCCCCTCGACTTCAGCCGGTACAACGGCATGGAGCACGACCGTTTCGTCCTCCGCGCGGTGACCGACGAGGTCATGTACGAGATCATGAAGCTCTCCGGCCAGGAGTACGTCGACATCTACGCGACCGCCGCCAAGCGGCAGATCGCGGAGGCGGCGAAGGCCGACAAGGAAGCGGACAAGGCGGCCAAGGCCGCGCTCGCACAAGCGGAGAAGGAACAGACCAGCCCCTAGGCGGGCCGGAGTCTGTGTCGGGGGTGGGGGAGATGGCCAAGCAGGTACGCGTCGTCAGGATGTCCGTCGAGCAGCCGCTCTGGCGTGCCCTGAGCGGCTACCGCGTGCTGACCTTGCTGTACGCGATCGGGCTGTTCGCCTCCGCCTACGACGAGTTCGACCGTCCCGGCATCGCCATCGCCTTCTACGTCGTCCTGTTCGTCTGGACGCTCGCCACCCTGCCCCGGGTACAGAGCGCGGTCGCCTGCACCAAGCGCTTCCTCGCCGTCGACCTCGCGATCGCGCTCACCGGCATCGTCCTCACCCCGCTCGCGGCCGACGACCACCACATCTCCAGCGGCGGCCCCACCCTGCCGTCGATATGGACCGCGGGATCGGTCCTCGCCTACGCCATCAAAGGCGGCTGGCGCTGGGCCGCGTTCGCCTCCACCCCGGTCGCCGTCGCCAACCTGATCGAGCGCGGCTCCCCGGCCCGCGACACCGTCCACAACGTGGTCCTCGTCTGGGTCGCCTCCATCGCCATCGGCTACGTCGTGGAGGTCGCCCGCGCCTCCGAGCGCACCCTCGCCCGCGCCCTGGAGATCGAGGCCACCACCCGGGAACGGGAGCGCCTCGCCCGCGACATCCACGACGGTGTCCTCCAGGTGCTGGCGATGGTCCAGCGGCGCGGTGCCGTCCTCGGCGGCGAGGCGGGCGAACTGGGCCGGATGGCGGGCGAGCAGGAGATCGCGCTGCGCACCCTGGTCTCCGGCGCCCTGGTGCCCGTGTCCCGGGTGTCGCTGGACGCGGCGGAGGGCGCGGTCGTGAGGGCCGTAGAAGAAGAGGCCGAAGGACCCGACGACGGGACGGTCGATCTGCGGGGGCTGCTCGCGCCGTATGCCGCGGCCAAGGTGAGTTTTGCCGAGCCGGGGGCTCCGGTGCCGTTGCCCGCGCCCGCGGCGAAGGAGCTGGCCGCCGCTGTCGGGGCCGCCCTGGACAATGTGCGCAGGCATGCCGGTGAGGACGCGCGGGCGTGGATCCTGGTCGAGGACGAACCCAGGGAGGTCGTGGTGACCGTGCGGGACGACGGGCCCGGGATTCCCGAGGGGCGGCTCGCGCAGGCCGAGGGGGAGGGG
>NZ_JBXVPZ010000265.1:0-13217 GCF_057961495.1 Streptomyces sp. P5F9
ACCTTGTCGCCCAGCATCGCGAAGAACCCGACGAACGCCCCGCCCGCCGCCCCGCCCGCGCAGGCGGTCAGGAACGGGCGGCCGAGGGGGAGCGAGACGCCGTAGATGAGGGGTTCGCCGACGCCCAACAACCCTGCGGGGAGCGCCGACTTGATGGTCGTACGGATCGAAGTGTCGTGGCGCAGGCGGAAGTACACGGCGACGGCCGCGCCCACCTGGCCCGCGCCCGCCATGGCCAGGATGGGCAACAGGACGGTGTAGCCCTGCTGTTCGATGAGGGTGGTGTGGATGGGGATGAGGGCCTGGTGGAGGCCGAGCATCACAAGGGGGAGGAAGAGGCCGCCGAGGATCAGGCCCGCGAAGGGGCCGGTGGTCGACAGGAGCCAGTTCGCGGCGGTGCCGATCGCGGTGGAGATCTCACCGGCCGCGTACATGAGGCCGTAGAGCGTCGCCAGGCCCGCGATCAGGACCGTCAGGGTGGGGGTGACGAGGACGTCGAGGGTCGCGGGGACCCAGGTGCGGCACCACTTCTCGACGTACGTGCCGAGGAGCGCGGCGGCGAGTGCGCCGAGTACCCCGCCCTGGCCGGGGGAGAGGGCGACCCCGAAGGCGGTCACCTTCGCGACCCCGGGGTACACCACGACCGCCGCCACCGCCCCGCCCAGCACCGGTGTCCCACCGAACTCCTTTGCCGTGTTGTAACCGACAAAAACCGCGATGAGGGTTAGAAACGCGGAGGGGATGACGGCGAGGGCGCCCGTGACTCCCGGGAGCCAACCCATGTTGATCAGCAGCCCGTTGAGGCCGGCGAGGACTCCGCAGCCGATCAGGGCGGGGATGAGCGGGACGAAGATGTTGGCGATCCGGCGGAGGAGGAGTTTGGCGGGGGTCGCGTTGCGGGCCCGCTGTTCCGCCTTCAACTCGGCCCCGCGCGCGGCCAGTTCACCGGCGGCGGTACCGACCAACTTCTCGAACTCCGGGGTCACCCGTGCCACCACCCCCGGCCCCAGCACGATCTGATACGTGTCGTCGTCCACGACCCCGAGCACGCCGGGCAGCGCCCGCAGCGCCTCCTCGTCCACCAGCGAACGGTCGGCCAGGCCGAGCCGGAGGCGGGTCATGCACTGGGCCACGGAGGTGACGTTCGCGGGGCCGCCGACGAGGGGGAGGATCGCGGCGGCGGTGGCGGTGGGCGAGGGCGAGGTGTTCACCCTCCGAGCGTGCTGGTCAGTCGGCCGCCGCGGTCAGCGCCGCGCGCAGCCGGCCGCCGGACTCCTCCAGAAGGCGGGCGGCCGTCGGGCCGTCGACCCCGGCGAGGACCACGAGGATCGCGTTCTTCACCTCGCCGTCGGTGGCGGCGAGGGCCCGCTCGACCTCCGCGTCGTCCGCGCCGGTCGCCAGCGCGACGATCCGCCGGGAACGGGCGCGCAGCTTCTCGTTCGACGCGCGTACGTCGACCATGAGATTCCCGTACGTCTTCCCCAGCCGGATCATCGTGATCGTCGACAGCATGTTGAGCACGAGCTTCTGGGCCGTGCCCGCCTTCAACCTCGTTGATCCGGTGAGGAGTTCGGGGCCCACGACGACCTCGATGCCGTGTTCGGCGGCTGCGGCGAGCGCGCTGTGCTCGTTGCAGGACAGGCCGATGGTCAACGCGCCCTCGTTGCGCGCGTGTTCTACGGCGGCGATCGCGTACGGGGTGCGTCCCGAGGCGGAGATGCCGACCACCGTGTCGTCGGCGGTCAGCGCGAGCGCGTCGAGGTCCGCCTCTGCCAACTCCCTTGAGTCCTCGGCGCCTTCGACGGACGTGACGAGGGCCTCCGGGCCACCGGCGATCAGTCCTACGACCTGGGTCGGGTCGGTGTTGAAGGTCGGCGGACATTCGGACGCGTCGAGTACGCCCAGCCGTCCGGCGGTTCCCGCGCCCATGTAGATGAGCCTTCCGCCGCGTCCCATCCGGTCGGCTACGGCGTCGATCGCGGCGGAGATTTCGGGGAGGCGGTGGGCTACCGCGGCGGCGACGGTGGCGTCCTCGGCGTTCATGAGGCGGGCGATGTCGAGGGTGGGGAGTTGGTCGATCCCGGCGAGTTCCGGGCGGAAGGCTTCTGTGGTGAGTGACTCCAACTCGGCGCGGAGGTCACGGGGGTTGGACGTTGAGGTCATGGATCGGCGGCTCTTTCTGTTGTTCCTTGTCTGCGGCCCGGTGGGGGCTGGTCGCGCAGTTCCCCGCGCCCCTTAAGAACGCAGGCCGACCGGTGTTTCTTTAGGGGCGCGGGGCTGTGTCTATTTGCGGCTCCGCCGCGTGGGCGCGACCAGCCCCCACCGGCCCGCGGACAACCACGAACCGTCAGCGCCTATGCCGATGCGCCAGTGCCTCGTAAGACGCCGACAACGCGGGCGCAGCCTGCTCGTAGGTCCGCTGTGCCACCCCGATGAACAAACAGTCCACCACCAGCAACTGACTCGTCCGGGAGGACATCGCGGCCGGCCGGAGCTCGCTCTCCCGAGCGGTGGACGTCGTGAGTATGTGATCGGCGTACTGCGTGACCGCCCCGTCCGGCCGCCCGGTGATCGCGACGGTCGTAGCCCCGTGCTCGAAGGCGACCCGCAACGGCTCGATGACGTCGCCGGTGGACCCGGAGTGGGTGATCGCGATGGCCACATCGCCCGCCTTCAGCTGCACGGCGTTGGTGACGGCGAGGTGCGGGTCGCTGTGGGCGTGGGCTATGAGGCCTATGCGGAGCAGCTTCTGGGTGAGGTCCTGGGCGACGAGGCCGGACGCCCCGACGCCGTAGATGTCGGTACGGCGGGCGGCGGCGAGCGCGGTGACGGCGGCGCCGAGCTGGACGGTGTCGAGTCCGGCGGCGGTGTCGGCGAGGGTCTGCTGCTCGTCGTAGGCGAGTTTCGCGACGACGTCGGCGATCGGGTCGTCGACGGCGATGTCGGTGGTGAGGGCGGGCGCGCGCCCGGACTGCTGCTGCGCGGCGAGCCCGGCGAGGGCGAGGCGCAGGTCGCGGTAGCCGGGGTAGCCGAGGATGCGGGCGGTGCGGACGACCGTGGCCTCGCTGGTGCCGGTGAGTTCGGCGAGGCCGGTGACCGTGAGGGCCGCGCAGCCGGCCGGGTCGGCGGCGACGGTCTCGGCGACGCGCTGCATGGAGCGGGTCATGGAGGGGGCGAGGGTGCGCACCTTGGCGGCCAGTGCGGCGGGTGGCGTACTCCCGGAGGCGCTTCCGAAAATTTCCTTCACGTCCTGGGTCACCTTTGAAAGATATTTTCGGGGCGGTGGTCGGGTCAAGGGTGCGCACAATAGGTGCATGGCATCCGACAACGACCCCATGGACGATCCCCGCGACGAGCCCGTCCCGATAAGCCCTCTGGAGCGGGCGCTGCACGCCGCCCGTGCCCTCGTGCTGGCCGATCTGGCCGCGCGCGAGGTCGTCGCGGCCGACGTGGTGTCCATGGTGGAGGAATCCATCGTGGAGCGCCGATGGTGGGTGGAGCAGTGGCCGGAGGGTGTCGAGTACGTCGCCGGGCTGGTCGCGCAGGACGTGCAGGACGCGCTGCTGGAGGCGTACGGACGCTGGCCGCTCTGCCCGGTCTGCGCGTCCGGCGACCCGCACGCCCTGGAGGTCGAGCCGGAACTGGGACCCGACCCGCACTGGGTCTGCCACCAGGCGGGCGTGAAGGTCTCGGCCGTGGGAAACCTGGGCTCCCTGTGACCGTGTACATCGACCCACCGACCTGGCCGGGGCACGGCCGCCTCTGGTCCCACCTCGTCAGTGACGTCTCGTACGACGAACTCCACCGGTTCGCCGAGGAGTTGGGCGTACCGCGGCGGGCCTTCGAGCGCGATCACTACGACATCCCGTCGCATCGTTACGCGGACGCGGTGGCCGCCGGGGCGGTGGAGGTCAGGAGCCGGGAGGTGGTGCGGCTGCTGACGGCGGCGGGGCTGCGGAGACCCAAGGGGCGGGAGCGGTAAGGGAGTTACTCCTTGCGCCGGAGCTCATAGGCGAACTCCTCGTGCTCCTCGCTCACCTTCCTGAACCCCGCCCGGGTGACGACGGCCTGTGACGCGAGGTTGTCCCGTTCGATCGTCGCGAAGACGGTGCGTACGTCGTCGCGGGCCAGCGCCCACTCCGAGAGCGCGCGGAGCGCCTCCGTCGCGTAACCCTGGCCGCGGGCGCCCTCCGCCAGGTCGTAGCCGATCTCCACGCGGCCCTCCTCGTCGGGGACGCCGTGGAAGCCCAGGCCGCCGACCGCGCGGCCGTCCTCGTGGCGGACGAGGACGAACACGCCGAACTCCGGGCGGTGGACGCCCGATACGTAGGCCTTCAGCAGGAAGGTCGCGGCCTCGCGGGTGCCCTCGTACGGGCCGCCCTCGATCCACTCGAACCCGCCGTCGCCGCCCGCGGCCAGGTCACCGGCGTCCGCGGGGGTGATGCCCTGGAGGGTGAGGCGGTCGGTGGTGTGGACGAGGTCGTTGTTCCACTTCCAGCCGGTGACGGGGGCGCGGCCGGGGAGTTCGGCGCGGCCGGTCGCCCACAGGAGGGTGCGCCAGAGGTCGGCGGCGGGGCGGATGTGCGGGAAGATCCGGCCGAGGACGAACTCGCTGAGTTCCGGGGCGGGTTGGTAGGCCAGCCCCAGGCCCTCGGCGATGTCGTGCGTGTGCAGCAGCACCTCGGCGGTGCCCATGGCGGCGAAGCCTTCGCGGTTCGCGCTGCGGAACGGGTACGGGTGGAAGGCGCGCACCGCGCGCGGTGTGGTGCGGATCGCGGCGGCGAGCAGGGCGCCGGTCGTCCGGATCACGTCCAGGACACCGGAGTTGTCGGTGCCGTCGTCGAAGGTGATGTCGAAGGGGACGTACGCGTGCTGCGCGCGCCCGGCCAACTGCCCCGCGTACGAGACGAGATCACCGGCGATGTGCTCGGCGGTGTACCGGCAACTCCACTCCAGCCGGCCCGCCTTCACCCCGTCCCAGTCCCGGTCCGTCGCCGTCCCCAGCAGTGCGAGGCAGCTCGCGACGGCCTCTTCGACCTGGTGTGCGCCCGTATGTCCGGCCATATGTCCGCCCGTGGTCCCCATGCGGGGGAGCATACGGGCGGCGACCGGGGCCCGCCGTGATTAAAGGGCCAGCAGCTCCAGCTCCGCCGCCAGGTTGTAACGTGCCGTGGCCTCCCATTCCGCGGCCCCGTACGGCGTCCTGAACAACCGTGGCAGGGAGAGGAGTTGGCGCAGGATCGCCGAACGGCCGTCCCGGAACGCGTCGTTGGGGACGAAGTGGTACTCCTCGCGGACAGCCGCGGTGTACGCGGCGTACGCCGACGGCGGCGCGGCCAGGATCGCGAGGTCCGCGTCGCACAGGACCTGGCCGTCGCGGTCGTCGTCGGCGGGATCGTGCGTGACGGTGAGCCGTACCAACCGGGCGACCTCCGCGACCCGGTCCTCCGGCACGCCCGCCTCGGCCAGCGCCCGCTCGGCGAGCCGCGCGGACCGTTCCTCGTTCTCGGAACGGTCCGGGAGGTAGACCGCGTCGTGGAACCAGGCCGCGAGCCGTACGACGTCCGGGGCGTCGGCGTACTTCTCCAGCACGTCGATGTGGTCGAGGACCGAGGTGAGGTGCGTGAGCGTGTGGTAGTGCCGCTGCGGCTCCTGCCAGCGGGCGAGGAGATCCTCGGCGTACGGCGAAGGGTCCGGACCGGCGTCGGGACCGCCGTCGGGTGCGTGGGCGGGTGTGCGGGCGCCTTCGAGGGCGCGGGTCCAGCGGGCGCGGAGGGCGTCGAGATCGGCCATGCCCTTATTTTCCTCCCGCGGCCGGGCCCCTAGCGTGGAACGCATGACTTACGCTGACACAGCACACGACGTACGCGACCCCGAACTGCCCGGACGGCTCCTGACCACCGAGCGCGACGCCCTGATCCCGCTGCTCCGCTCCCGCCCCGACGAGGACTTCGCACGGGCGACCCTCGGGTGTCCGGGGTGGACCGTGCGGGACGTACTTGCGCACTGTTCGGCCGCGCTGACGCGGGTCGTGGAGCGCCGGTTCGAGGAGGGCGTGTTCTCGCCGGAGGCCAACGACCGGGACATCGCGGAGCGGGCCGACTGGACGAACGCGCAGGTCGTCGACGAACTGGAGCGGGGGATGACGGAGGCCGGCGCGGCGATCGCCCGCGCGGGCGGCGTGCTGGACATGGTCGCGCTCGGCGAGTGGGTGCACGCGGGGGACGTACGGGACGTTCTCGGCTTGCCCGGCGCCTATGGGGGCCAGGGGCTGGGGTCCGCTCTCACCCTTCTCGGCCTCGTGACCCGTCAGAAAAACCACCGGCCTCTGCACGCCGACCTCGACGACCTGGACGATCCGCTGCTGCTGGGCGACCTGTCGGGCGAGCTGACCCCGGCGCGCTACATCGGCGACGCGCCCACACTCGTACGGCTGTACTCGGGACGCCCGGTGCCGGACGGGGTGGCGTACGAGCTGGCGGGCGCGAAGGCGGAGGAGCTGAACATCTTCGGGTGACGGTGTGAGGCGTGACGGTGTGCCGGGGACTCGCCGAGGGGGTGATCTCGCGGCCCCCTGACCTCCCGCGTACCCTGAGATTGGACTAGACCTGTAGCCGCTCCAGGGAACACGACGGAAGGGGTCCTATGAGCACGCGTGCAGTCCTGGAGGTGATCGCCCTCGGCGCCGAGGACGCGATCGCCGCCCAGGCCGGAGGCGCGGACCGTCTCGAACTGGTCACCGACATGGCGGCCGACGGACTCACCCCGCCGGTGGAGACCTTCGCCGCGATCCGCGCCGCCGTCGACATCGACCTGCGCGTGATGCTGCGCCTCGCGGACGGGTTCGCCGCGGGCGACGTGGACCGGCTCGTCCGGGTCGCAGGCGAGCTGCGGACCGCCGGCGCCGACCAGTTCGTGCTCGGGTTCCTCGACCCGGACGGCTGCGTCGACCTGGACGCGGTGGAGCGGGTCGTCGCCGAACTGGACGGCTGCGCCTGGACGTTCCACCGCGCGATCGACCGCGCCGCCGACCGCGACGCCCTGCGCAAACAACTCGCCGACCTGCCGGGCCTGGACGCCTACCTCACCGCCGGTTCGGCGGACGGCGTCGACGACGGTCTCCCCACGCTGCTCCGCGAGGCGGCCCTGCGCGGGGAACCCGGCTACGAGCAGCGCATCCTGGTCGGCGGCGGCCTGCGTCTCGACCACGTACCGACCCTGCTCGCCGCCGGAATCGACGCCTTCCACATCGGCGGGGCCGCCCGGCCGGAGGGCTGGGAGCGGCCGGTGTCGGCGACGGCGGTGGGCGAGTGGCGGGCGGTGCTCGACCGAGCCTGAGCCGCCCCCCCCGCCCAACAGCCCTTTCCGCTCAGGCGAGTTGGGGCGGCAGCGGAGCCGCGTGCGTGACGATCAGGCCCGACACCGCTCGGGTCAGAGCCACGTACAGGCGCCGCAGGCCGGTGCGTTCGTCCGGTTCACCGTCGACCACGGCCTGAGGCTCGTCGAGGACCACGTAGTCGTACTCCAGACCCTTCGCGAGTGATGCCGGGACGAGCGTCAGACGCGTGTCCACGGTCGTCTCCTCACCCGGGTCGATGTAGCCGATGCCCGCCGCCGTGAGCGCCTCCGCCAACTCGGGGATGCGGGCATCGGCCGCGATCAGGCCCGTCGACCCCTCGTTGCGCAGCAACTCCTCGCAGGCGGCGACCACTTCGGCGGTGCCGGCGACGGAGCGGAGGTCGAAGAAGCCCGGGTTCTCGCGGACGGACGCGACCGGGGTCAGACCCGGTGCGATGTGCGGGAGGAGCCGGGAGGCGTACGTGATGACGTCCGTCGGCACACGGAAACCGGCCGTCAGCTCCTCGATCACGCCGTCCGACTTGCCGAGGTGGGCCAGCGCCTCGTCCCAACTCCGCGTCGCCCAGGGCGTGGTGCCCTGCGCCAGGTCGCCGAGGACGGTCGCGGAACCGGTGGTGCAGCGGCGGCCCACGGCCCGGTACTGCATCGGGGAGAGGTCCTGCGCCTCGTCGAGCACGACATGCCCGAGCGAGTGCGTCCGCTGCACGAGGTCGGTCGCCTCGTCGATCAACACGGCGTCCGCGGCCGACCACTTGGCGGCCTTCACGCTCCGCACGGCCTTCGCCCAGAGGATCGTCTTCTGTTCGTCCTGGTCGAGGATTCCCTCGGCGTGTGCGGCGAGGAAGTCCGCGTCGGTGAGCAGTCGCAGCACGAGTTTCGCGGGCTCGACCGGCGGCCACACCGCCTTGACGGCCGCCTTCACCGCCGTGTTGCGGGCCACGGCGTCCTGCACCCGGTCGTCCGGCGCCTCCCCGGACCGCTCCATCTGCACCAGCACGGCATGCGCGATGCGCTGCGGAAGTGCCTCGCGGGCGGCGCCGTAGCGGATGTCGCGGTCGAGCAACTCCCGCACGATGGCTTCGAGTTCGTACGCGGGGACCCGCCAGCGGCGTGAGCCGCGCACCACCATCACCGGCTCGGTGGGCAGGGTGACGTGCGCGTAGACGGCCTTCCGCAGGACCTCGGCCATGCGGGCGTCGCCCTTGATGACGGCGGCCGGTGCCTCGTCCGTGCCGCGTACCTCGACGTGGGCGACCAGGTCGTCGACCGTGCCCTGGCGGACCGTCAACTCGCCCAGTGCGGGCAGGACTTGCTCGATGTAGTGCAGGAAGGACTTGTTCGGCCCGATGACGAGGGTGCCGGTGCGGGCGAGCCGCTCGCGGTGGGCGTAGAGGAGATAGGCGACCCGGTGCAGACCGACGGCCGTCTTTCCCGTCCCCGGCCCGCCCTGCACACAGACCGTGCCGCCGAGTCCGGACCGTACGATCTCGTCCTGCTCGGGCTGGATGGTCGCGACGATGTCGCGCATCGGGCCCACGCGCGGGCGCTCGATCTCCTGCTGGAGCAGCTTGCTGGTGGCGGCCGCCTCGGCCGGGTCCATGAGGTGCTCGTCCTCGTACGCCGTGAGCTCGCCGCCCGTGTAACCGAAGCGGCGGCGCAGCGAGATGTCCAACGGGTCCTTCTTGGACGCCCGGTAGAACGGCTGCGAGACCGGCGCGCGCCAGTCGATGACCATCGGGTCGCCGCCGGCGTCGTGCACATGCCGGCGCCCGATGTAGAACTGCTCGCCCTCCGCGCCCTCGGCCTGCTCGGCGCCGGGGGAGTGCAGGTAGTTCAGCCGTCCGAAGAACAGCGGGGTGTCGCTGAGGTCGGCCAGGGCCTTGATGCGGTCGTCGATCTGGCGGGCGAGGACCTCGGCGTTGACCCAGTTCGCCGTGACGTCCTTGATGTCGAGCGACTCGACGTCCTCGCGCATGGCGCGCAGCGCGGAACGGGAGGAGGCCAGGTGCGAGCGTTCGCGGGCGAGCGGATCGTCGGTGGGCGTGGACAAGGGGGTGCCTCCGGATGGCCTGCTGATGCGGCTGCTGGGTGTGTGCTCGGTGGGTACCGACCGGTTTCCGTCCGGGCGGTGGCACTCCCTGCGGGGAGGCGGGCAAGAGCGGAGATTCTAATGAGGCGGGCCTGGCGAGGGCCAATCGTTTTCCGTCCCCTGTTTTTCGTCCCCTAGGGGACACCCCCTCCACCCAGGAGGGGAACGGGTCCGCCCGGAGGCGTACACGGGCGGCCCGGAGGTTGGCTCTCTGGACCGATGCCGACCTTATGTCCCAAGACGCACCATGGAGACATGAGCGCAGCAGCCATCACCCCGGTCCCCGTCCGCCCGTCCGGTGCCACACCGGTCGCCGGCGGCAGCCACCCTCATCGCCTCGGCAATGCCCTGCGCGCGATAAAAGTGTTCGCGGGCGCCGCGTTCAGCGTGGTCGTCCTCGGTGAGTACGGCGAGGAAGCGGGCGTTCGCCGTAAGTGACCGCCCGCTCCGCCCGCTTCACCCGCGCCTCACCGTGATGCTCAGTTCTCCGCGAGGATCTCGTCCGCGTCCATGATCCGGTAGGCGTACCCCTGTTCCGCGAGGAAGCGCTGGCGGTGGGCGGCGAAGTCCTGGTCGATCGTGTCGCGCGCGACGACGGAGTAGAAGTGGGCCTGGTGCCCGTCGGCCTTCGGCCGCAGCACGCGGCCCAGACGCTGAGCTTCCTCCTGGCGCGAGCCGAACGTACCCGACACCTGGACGGCGACGGTCGCCTCCGGCAGGTCGATCGAGAAGTTCGCGACCTTGGACACGACGAGGACGCTGATCTCCCCCTCGCGGAAGGCCCCGAAGAGCTTCTCGCGCTGCGCGTTGGAGGTCTCACCCTTGATCACGGGCGCGTTCAAGTGCTCGCCCAGCTCGTCGAGTTGGTCGATGTACTGCCCGATGACGAGGATCTGCTGACCTGCGAAGCGCCGGACGATCGCCTCCGTGACCTTCCGCTTCGTGGCGGTGGTCGCACAGAAGCGGTACTTCTCCTCGGCCTCGGCCGTGGCGTACGCGAGCCGCTCGGACTCCGTGAGATTGACCCGCACCTCGACACAGTCGGCGGGCGCGATGTACCCCTGCGCCTCGATCTCCTTCCAGGGCGCGTCGAACCGCTTCGGCCCGATGAGCGAGAACACGTCCGACTCCCGGCCGTCCTCACGCACGAGGGTCGCGGTCAGCCCGAGCCGCCGCCGTGCCTGCAGATCCGCCGTGAACTTGAAGACGGGTGCGGGCAGCAGGTGCACCTCGTCGTAGAGGATGAGCCCCCAGTCCCGGGAGTCGAAGAGCTCCAGGTGGGGGTAGATCCCCTTCCGCCGCGTGGTCAGCACCTGGTAGGTGGCGATGGTGACGGGCCGGATCTCCTTCCGCGTCCCGCTGTACTCACCGATCTCCTCCTCGGTCAGCGAGGTCCGCTTGATCAGCTCGTGCTTCCACTGCCGGGCGGAGACGGTGTTGGTGACGAGGATGAGCGTGGTCGACTTGGCCTGCGCCATCGCCCCGGCCCCGACGAGGGTCTTCCCGGCCCCACAGGGCAGCACGACGACCCCACTGCCGCCGTGCCAGAAGTTCTCCACGGCCTGCTTCTGATAGGGCCGCAGCGCCCACCCGTCCTCGTCCAGCTCGATCGGGTGCGCCTCGCCGTCGACGTACCCGGCGAGGTCCTCGGCCGGCCAGCCCAGCTTCAGCAGCACTTGCTTGATCTGCCCGCGCTCGGAGGGGTGCACGGCGACCGTGTCGGGGTCGAGCCGGTTGCCGACGAGCGGGGCGACCCGCTTCGACCGCAGGATCTCCTCCAGCACGGGCCGGTCGGTGGTGGTGAGCACGAGCCCGTGCGCGGGGTGCTTGCTCAGCGTCAGCCGGCCGTAGCGGTCCATGGTCTCGGCGATGTCCACGAGCAGCGCGTGCGGCACGGGATACCGGCTGTACTCCACGAGCGCGTCCACGACCTGCTCGGCGTCGTGCCCGGCGGCCCGCGCGTTCCACAGCCCCAGCGGTGTCACCCGGTACGTGTGGATGTGCTCGGGCGCCCGCTCCAGCTCGGCGAACGGCGCGATGGCGCGCCGGCAGTCGTCGGCTCGCTCGTGATCGACCTCAAGGAGAAGGGTCTTGTCGGACTGGACGATGAGGGGGCCATTCACGCGCGACTGCCTTTCTGCGGGGCTCGCCGGGCCTGGAGGACTCGGGACGGCCAAACGTCCAGTGTGCACTACCGGCCGATGATCACGGTGGCGCTCTGCGAGGCTGTGGCCCTGGGCGAGCTGAGGGGTGGGGGACATGGGAGAACTGGTGGACCGGGTCGACGAACAGGACCGGGTGCTCGGGGTCGTGGACCGGGATGAGGCCATCACGCGCCACTGGCTGCACCGCGTCGCGACGATCGTCTGCCGGGACAGGGAGGGCCGCGTCCTGGTGCATCGGCGGGCGGCGGATATGTCCCGGTTCCCGGGGCAGTACAACTTCATGGTCGGCGGCGGCGCGGAGGCCGGGGAGTCCTACGAGGAGGCGGCGGCCCGCGAACTCACCGAGGAACTCGGGGTGCGGGTGCCGGTCCACTTCGCCTTCAAGTACCTGTGCCGGGGCGAGATCAGCCCGTACTGGCTCGGCGTCCACGACGCGGTCATCCGTACGGACATCACCCCCGACCCGGACGAGATCGCCTGGCACGCATGGGTCACGGAGGACGAGCTGCGGGACATGGCCCGGCGTCCGACGTTCGTGGCGGACTCCGTCGAGGCACTGGACCGCTATCTGACCTGAGCCGGTCCGAGCCACCCCTTCCGCGGAAATGTGACACATGGGGGCGTGAGTGTCACATTTCTCCGGCCGCCTACCCCTCCGCCAGTTCCGCGACCCCCGTCACCCGGTGCAGCGGATACGTCCGTACCTCGTCCGCCGTGTGGTCGTACGCCGTGACGAACCCGCCCTCGACGCGGAGGGGCGCGATGACGCGCTGGCTCGCGGCGCCCTCGGCGTTGACGTAGCCGATCCAGAGGGTGTCGCCGGTGAGGACGGCGGCCTGCACGGTGGCGAGGGTCTCGGCGGAACTGGTGCGGGGGAGGTCACCGGTGGGCGAAGGGGCCGTCTTCAGGGGCGTCGTGGAGGCGCGGTCGCCCGCCCTGATCGCACGGATCGCCGCCGACAGGAGGGTCGCGTCCGGGGTCGGCGGGCCGTCCGGTACCGGTTCCGGAGCCGTGCGGGGCGGGGTGCGGCGGGCGTGGGCCCGGGTGATGACGACGTCGCCGTCGGCGGACTCGGCGGCCGGCGCGAAGCCCATCGCGCGCAGCCCGTCGAGGAGCGCCGCCGGGTCGGCCTGCGCCGCCAGCACGGTCGGCGCGAGGCGGCGCAGGCGCAGGCCCGCCGACCGTTTGTCGGCCAGGATCTCGCTGAGCACCGCGTCGTCGTCGCAGCGTACGTACGCCGAGGCCGCGCCGATCCGCAGATGCCCGTGCCTGCGGGCCACGTCGTCGATCAAGTACGCGAGGGGCTGCGGGACCGGCGTACGGGAGTGCGCGGTGAGGAAGTCGTGCAGGTCGGAGGCGGACCGCCCCGCGTCCAGCGCGCGGCGCACCGACCCCGGCGTGAAGCGGTACACCGTCGCCCCGCCCTTCGACTCCACGTCCGCGAGCACGTCCAGCATGTCCGCCAACGGTCGTTCCAACGGGCCCGGCGCCACCGCCGTCAGGTCCGCCTGGAGAAGGACATGGTCCAACGGTTCGGGGAGGAGCGGGGCAAGTAGCCGAGCGGCGGCGGCACTTGCGGCGGCCTGCTCGGCAGGGGAGAGGGG